>WFSK01000044.1 GCA_015486095.1 Thermotogae bacterium | reverse complement strand
GGTAGCATATCGGTCAGCATCGAGCATTCTTCCTTAAATGCCGATGCACTCAAAACATCCTGTTTCTCACCGATATGCTACCTTCCTTCAGCTTCACAACCGTTCACAACACTCGCACATCAAGATATGCTCCCCTACCTCATTTGCTATATGATTCTCACAACAGCCTCTCAACAACGATAGCGGTTGCTAAAAAGAAATAGTGAAGTCGAGCAACATCTTCACTTACACTAACGATGCATATCGAGATACCACAACAAATTCCATGAGGTAGGAGGGATATCTCGATGTTCAAGTATTGTAAGTGGTTGTGAAGACGAAGGAAGGTATCACGTCGGTGAGGAACAGGAAGTTTCGAATGTGACGGCGTGCAGGAAGGATGCTCGTCACAGTCCGACGTGATACTCCTGAGTCGAACAACATGTTCACTTACACAACGATGCACATCGAGATATACCTCCTACCGAACTCTTGATATAGAGCCGTGATTAACTTGATTTTCGTGTACGATCGTGATTTAATCCTTAAAAAGGAAATATGATAACTCAAAATTAATGGATTGGAAGTTTAGAGAACGAAGTGAGAGTAATATCCTTTTTCGTAGGTCTGTTTTTATCCATACTGGTCATCGCCAAGGTCGGGCCATTTTTTAGGGGTATTATAGGTGATGAGATCATTCTTTTGGCCTCTTTTGGATTCACGGGTTCTTTTTTTGCTCTTACTAAAAAACCCAGAACTTCTATAGTTTTTTTCTTACTTACCTCTATACCCTTGATACTCACTGGATATTACATTCGCAACGAAGATATGTTGTTCTTCGGTTCTCTTTTCGTTCTCCCTTTTGCTTTCGAAATAATGGAGATTTTGAGGGAGAAGAAAAAGTACAATCTTTCAAAGAAGACAGCACAGCTTGAAGAAATAGAAGAAATGAACGGAGTTCAATTCGAGGATAGGGTTGTTGAAACACTCGAAGCATATGGATTTAGAGTTGAGAAAACTCCTGCTACGGGAGATAAAGGGATTGATATAATTATTTATCTAAGGGGAAAGAAGATCTGTCTTCAATTGAAACACTGGAAAGATAAAGTTGGAGGCCCTGTCGTGCGCGATGCATATGGTTCTAAAGCACTCAATCGATGTGATAAGTTCTTCATTCTTACAACACATGGATTCTCATCGCGAGCTGTAGAAGCGGCTAAAAAGCTCAATATACATTTGATAACCTATGAGGAACTTTTAGAACAACTTGAGGAATGGTATCGACAAAATCCATTCCTCAAAGGTTGACATTTTCGAATTAGATCATTATAATTGAACACGGAAAAAGGGATTGAAATATATGCCAGCGTAGCTCAGCTGGAAGAGCAGCTGATTTGTAATCAGCAGGTCATGGGTTCGAATCCCTTCGCTGGCTCCGGACAAAGAGTGGAGAGGTGCCCCAGTGGTCAACGGGAGCGGACTGTAAATCCGCCGACAGATGTCTACGAAGGTTCGAATCCTTCCCTCTCCACCAGATTTTGTGATAAAATATAAGAGGTGACAGTGATGAGAGTAATAGTTCATTTGGCATGTACGGAGTGTAAGAGTAGAAACTACGTTACAACCAAGAATAAAACCAAAACGCCAAATAAGTTGGAGATGAGGAAGTATTGTAAGGTTTGTAAAAAACACACTATACATAGGGAAGTGAAGTAGGTCTGTAGCTCAATTGGGAGAGCACCGGACTCCAAATTCGGAGGTTGCAGGTTCAATCCCTGCCAGGCCTGCCAGACTTTGAAGAAGAGTAGGTGATGACATGGCTAAAGGTGGTATCAGGCTGTTTTTAAAGGAAGTCAATCAAGAGATAAAAAAGACAACATGGCCTAATCGAAAGCAGTTATTTACTGCGTCAAGCGTTGTTATCGTTATTTTGATAATAACTGGAATATACTTTGCCTTACTCGATATCATATTCGCTCGGATAACGAGGGCGGTATTGGCGTTATTGGGCATATGATAGGTGATTTTCGTGCTATTTAAATGGTATGCATTACAAACCTACTCTGGGAAAGAGCATACAGTTCGTGAACTCATAGAGCAAAAGAAGAAGGACCTCGGTCTGGAAAATTACATAGGTAGAGTGATCGTTCCCGAAGAGATAGAGGTCGATCTGAAGAGCACGGATTCCAAAAGAGGGCAGTATGTGGTATCATCGGATGCAGAAGTTCTTGTTAAAAATGGAAGTAAGGTAGAAGTTGATACGCTTTTGGCACGTGAAAAACCCATTCAAGCTCGAGAAAGTGGTACTATCCGTAGTATAGAGAACTTTTACGAGATCTTGATAGAAACGCTGGATCATAAGAATAGGCGTCTTTACTATATACCCGGTGATGTAAAGCTTGAAAAAGGTATAAAAGAGAGAATAAAGGTTAGAAAAGGTATGTTTTTAACGCAGAACAAGGCATACCCTGTGATAGAAACCGGGAGAATATTGAGAATTGAGAGAGGCAAAGAGGTGCGAGTCCTGCGTGATAATGGGAGAATAGATAAATATTTCATACCACAGGTTGTTTTTGATAAGGATGCTGTATATCCTGGCATAAAGGTGGAGAAGAAACAGATTCTTGCAAAGGGGAAGGAAATTATTGCTAAGAAAGAAGGTATTGTAGAAATAAATGATTATGGAGTTGGAAAAGAGATCATAATAAGAAAGATCGCTTATAAAAAGATGTTTCCTGGGTACGTTTTCCTGGAGGTCAGGATGAATGACGATGTATGGCATCTTATACGCTCTATACCGAATGTGGTCAATTTCGTTTCATCGGGTGGAGAACCTCTCCTCGTGGATGGGAGAGAAATAAGAGCTATATTGAGAAAGATAGGGTATGAAAGATATCCTAAGGCAGAACCTGTTCAGATAAAGATCAACCTTGGGTTGAGGAAAGGGGAGATCGTTAAAATAAAAAATGGACCGTTCGAGGATTTCACGGGCCCAATTCATGAAATAGACGATGAGAGGCAAGAAGTGAAGGTTATGGTAACGATTTTTGGAAGAGAAACACCTGTTGTACTTCATGCGAGTGAGGTAGAGCGGATAGATTAATGGAGGAGGAATCTTATGGCAAAGAAGATAAAAACAGTGGTAAAACTTCAAATAAGTGGTGGAGAGGCTACACCAGCACCTCCTGTTGGACCTGCTTTGGGGCAGCATGGTGTTAATATTATGGATTTTTGTAAACAATTCAATGCGAAGACAGCTGATAAGAAAGGAACAATTGTACCAGTTGTCATAACGATATACGAAGACAAGTCTTTTTCTTTCATTACGAAAACACCACCTGCTGCTGTACTTTTAAAGAAGGCGGCTGGTGTAGAAAAGGGATCGCCGGAGCCAAATCGCACCAAGGTCGGTACGGTACGTCTTTCACAGGTAAAGGAGATCGCCAAGATCAAGATGCCAGATTTAAATACCGATGATCTGGATAAAGCTGTTAGGATAGTTATGGGAACGGCGAGAAATATGGGAATTGAAGTTAAGGATTAGGAAGTGATGAGATATGCCGAGAAGATCTGCAAGATACGCGATGGTGGCTGAGAAGGTAGAAAGGGGTAAGTTATACGATTTGGATGAAGGAATAAAGGTGCTGAAATCGACTGCAAGTGCGAAGTTCGATGAAACTGTGGAGCTGGCGATAAAGTTAGGTATAGATCCCAAGAAAAGCGATCAGCAAATACGTGGTTCTTTTAGTCTACCCAATGGAACAGGAAAGAAGATTAGAATTGCCGTATTCGCTGATGGTGAGGATGCCAAGATAGCAAGAGAGGCAGGTGCTGATGTAGTTGGAGCTGAGGATCTTGTTGAAAAGATCCAAAAGGAAAACTTTTTGGATTTCGATGTGGCTATATCTACACCAAAGTTGATGAGGAGCGTAGGAAAGTTAGGAAGACTTCTTGGTCCACGAGGCTTGATGCCATCTCCGAAATCTGGAACCGTAACCCAGGATGTCGCAGCAGCAGTAAAAGAATTCAAAAAGGGGAAGATAAGTTTTAGGAATGATAAATTTGCTGGAATCCATATCCCTATAGGAAAAGTTTCATTTGAAGATGAAAAACTGCGGGAGAATCTCCTTGCATTCATATCATATCTTATATCGATCAAGCCCCCGGCGGTAAAGGGAAGATATCTTCAAAGAGTAGCGATATCGACTACTATGGGGCCGGGTATAAGATTGGATACGGCTAAATTGCAAGGAGAATTGGTTAAGAGATGATCATAGTACCTGAGACAGTAGGTCGAAAGTCAAATGAACGATGTTCAGCCTACCGAGGTATGCATGTCATTTGTACTTAAGACCTCCTGTATATTGAGAGGAGGGAAGTGATTTGTTAACAAAAGAAGATAAGAAAACGGTTGTAGAAGAATTGTCAAAGGCATTTTCTACTTCTACACTCGTGCTTTTGACAGACTACAGAGGTCTATCTGTGTCTGAGATGCAAGACGTACGTAAAAAGCTTCGGGATGTGAATGCCAGGTTTAAGGTGGCAAAAAATACGCTCTTAAGGTTAGCTTTGAAGAAAGCAGAGATCGATAAAGCGATTCCAGAATCTATAGCTCTACCCACTGCTGCAGCCTATACATCTGATGATCCCATTAGAGTTATGAAAGTTATAGTAGATCTTGAGAAGAGAATGGAAAAACCAAAGGTCAAGTTTGGGATCCTGGAAGGGGAGTTCATAGATGCGGATAAAGTTAAAGAATACGCAAAATTGCCACCTAAGGAAGTTATTCTAGCACAACTCGTTGGTAGTGTATCAGCCCCTCTGTACGGTTTGATACAAGTACTGGCAGGTATTTTGAGGAAGCCTATATACGTTCTCAATGCCATAAAGGAAAATAAAGGAAAACAAAATTAATGGAGGTGTTAAGATGACAAAGGAAGAAATCGTGGAAGCAATTTCGAAGATGACAGTCGCAGACCTTGCTGACTTGGTAAAGACTTTGGAGGAAAGATTTGGGGTTAGTGCAGCTGCACCTGTAGCAGTTGCAGCTCCTGTAGGAGCGTCTGAAACTCAGGGGGCGAAGGAAGAAGAGCAGACAGAATTTACTCCTATGCTGGTTTCTCCGGGACAAGCCAAGATAAAGGTGATAAAGGCCATAAGGGAGATCACGAGTTTGAGCTTGAAAGACGCAAAGACATTGGTGGATAATACCGCTAATGGTCCTGTACCGATAAAGGAAAAGATTCCACGAGAAGAAGCGGAAAGTATAAAGCAAAAGTTGGAAGAAACGGGAGCGACTGTGGAGATCAAGTGATCTTCACTGTTGATTTTAGTGTAAAATATACTTCACCATCTCTTGCATGTTCGGAGAGATGGTGGAGTATGTTGACTATAAAAAGAAGGTGATTTTGTTGAGAAGAGTGAAGTCCGGTAAGAGAATGCGCTTGAGTTACGGACAATTGCTTTCACCTATGGAAATTCCCGATCTTTTAAGTATTCAAAGGGAATCTTATGAGCATTTTCTGAGAGAAGGTATAAGAGAAATACTCGATAGATTTTCACCGATAGAAACTGTTAGAAAGAATACACGAAGGCAAGGAAAGCATGATTTCATCCTCGAGTTTACAGATTACAGATTTGGAGAATTGCCTTATACAGAAGAAGAATGCAGGCAGAAAAATTTGACTTACAGCGTTCCTTTAATGGTTACGATACGTGTTACGGATAAGGTGACGGGAGAGATGAAGGAAGAAGAGGCTTTCTTCGGTTATCTTCCATTCATGACCGATAGATGTACCTTTATAATAAACGGTGCCGAAAGAGTAGTTGTAAACCAGTTAGTAAGGTCCCCCGGACTCTATTTTTTAGAAGAAGAAACTCTGAAAAAGGATAGAATAGTCTATAAAGCTCATTTTCTTCCAGAGCATGGGGCATGGCTTGAAATATTTCTGGATATAACCAATATGAAGATAGAGGTGAATATCGATAGGCGGAGAAAGGTTAAACTGCTCCAATTTCTTAAATTCTTGGGCTATGAATCTCCGAGCGAAATACTCGATCTCTTCCCTAAAGAGATAAATATGTTGAGTGAGGAACTGGAAGAGTACGAGGGTGGAATATTGGTAAAAGATATCCTCGATAGTGATGGTAATGTTGTGTGCAGAGCAGGAGAAAGATTATCTCATCAAAAGATAGATACCATTTTCGACAAAAAGATAGAGAAAATATGGATAGTTGACCCTATAATACAAAACATTCTGGAAAGTGCTTCTGAAGATGAATTGAAAATGACCCGAGACGAGGCTTGTCTGAGTATTTACAGAAAACTTAAACCCGGTGATATCCCGAAATTGAAGATAGCAAAGGCATATTTAAATGGCTTGTATTTTGGCCCAGAGAAATATAATATGGGTGAGATCGGGAGATACAAGATAAATAAAAAGTTGGGTTTTTCAGAGGATAGAAAAGAGACGTTTCTTACAAAAGAGGATATAATAGAATCTATAAGATACTTATTACGTTTACCTACGGAACCTCATAGAGTAGATGAAAAGGATCACTTAGCGAATAAAAGAGTTAGAAGTGTAGGAGAATTGATGGAGGAGCAGTTTGAGGAGGGATTGGCAAAAGTAACGAAGATAATAGAAGATCGGCTTCAGTCTTATGCTTCACTCGATAAAATAAATGTGCAAACCCTTATAAATGTGAAACCTATAATGGCAACTATAAATACATTTTTCAGAAGAGGTCAACTTTCTCAATTCCTGGATCAAACGAATCCATTGGCAGAATTGACCAACAAGAGACGTCTTTCCGCCCTTGGTCCTGGAGGATTAAAGCACAAAAAGGGTGGTTTTGGTGTAAGAGATGTACACCATTCTCAATACGGTAGGATCTGCCCTATAGAAAGTCCGGAAGGACCTAACATCGGATTGATCACCTCTTTGGCGATATATGCCAAGCTCGATAAATATGGTTTTATTCGAACTCCTTATAGGAAGGTAAGAGATGGATACGTAACAGATGAGGTAGTGTATCTAACCGCCGATGAGGAGGAGAATTTTTACATTGCTCAGGCGAATGCCCCATTTGATGGAAATGGAAAGTTGATAAACGAAAGGGTTGCAGTTAGACACGGAGAAGATGTTATACATGTGAAACGTGAGCAGGTAGATTATATGGATATCTCACCCAAGCAGATAGTAAGCGTTTCTACTTCTCTAATACCCTTTTTGGAACACGATGATGCCAATAGGGCATTGATGGGTTCGAATATGCAAAGACAGGCCGTCCCGTTGTTGAAATCTGAAGCTCCACTCGTGGGAACAGGCATGGAAAATGTAGCAGCAAGAGATTCCGGGATGATCGTGTTGGCAAAAAACGCGGGTACGGTTGAAAAGGTAAGTGCGGATGAGATCCTTATAAAGCGAGATTCTGATGGCGACTTCGATCATTACAAGTTACTTAAATTCAGACGTTCTAACCAGAATACGGTTTTGAACCAAAAACCGATAGTAGATGTAGGTGAACACGTAGATAAGGGAGAGCCAATAGCCGATGGGCCATCAACGGATATGGGAGAACTAGCGCTTGGTAGAAATGTTCTGGTAGCATTTATGCCTTGGGAGGGTTATAACTTCCAGGATGCCACTCTGATAAGTGAACGTTTGTTGGAAGATGATATCTTCACATCTTTTCATATCGAGGTTTATGAGACATTCACTCGAGAGACCAAGCTTGGTCCAGAGGAGATAACAGCGGATATCCCCAATATATCGAGGGAGCAATTGAGGAATCTCGATGAGAACGGTATTGTAAGGATCGGAGCGTTTGTGAAATCTCAAGATATACTGGTAGGAAAAGTTACTCCCAAAGGAGAGCGTGAACAGACTCCTGAACAGAGGATAATGAAATCCATCTTCGGCGATCATGGCAGAGATGTGAAAGATACATCTTTGAGGATGCCTCATGGTACCTTTGGTAGAGTGATAGATGTGAAGGTGTACGACCGTGAAGAGATCAATGATATGGCTCCTGGTGTACTAAAGATGATAAAAGTGTATGTAGCATCTCGAAAAGTTATCGCAATAGGTGATAAGATATCTGGAAGGCATGGCAATAAAGGAGTGATATCGAATATATTACCGGTAGAGGATATGCCATTCTTACCGAATGGTGAGCCTGTGGATATAGTTTTAAATCCACTTGGGGTACCGTCTCGAATGAATCTCGGTCAGGTATTGGAAACACATTTAGGATGGGTGGCAAAACTCTCCAATGAGTATATCTCTACCCCTATATTCGATGGAGCTAAGGAGAGGGAGATACTCGATGAACTCTACAGATTACGCAAGCAAAATGGGCTTATTTCTTTCAATACTCAGGAAGAGAAAAACGGTAAAGTCTACTTAAGAGACGGAAGAACTGGTGAATACTTTGATCATCCGGTAGTAGTTGGATATATGTACATATTGAAATTGACGCATATTGCCCAGGATAAGATCCACGCGAGGAGTACAGGACCATATTCACTCGTACATCAACAACCCTTGAGTGGTAAGGCTCAATTCGGTGGTCAAAGATTAGGTGAAATGGAAGTATGGGCGCTTGAAGCATACGGAGCGGCAAATACACTCCAGGAGATGCTTACTATCAAATCGGATGATATGGAAGGTAGAAAACGTGCTTATAGAGCATTGCTAACGGGTAAGAACGTTCCTCAAGGAGGGATGCCTGAGAGTTTTAAATCGTTGATAAAATTGCTTCGGTCTCTGGCACTCGATGTTAGGGTGTACGATACAAACGGTAAAGAGGTAAGTGTCGATGTGTATTGAGTTAACTCGAGAAACTCATAATAGGAGGTTAATCTGATATGTTTGAAGAGAAACCGATTGTGGAGAATCCTTCTGCGAAGATAGGGAAGATCAAGATACAAATAGCTTCACCGGAGCGTATAAGACAATGGTCTAAGGGTGAAGTTACAAAACCGGAAACGATAAATTATAGAACGTTTAAACCCGAGAAGGATGGCTTATTTTGTGAGAGGATATTCGGACCTGTGAAGGATTATGAATGTGCCTGTGGAAAATACAAAGGTAAGAAATACGAAGGGACTGTTTGTGAGAGATGTGGTGTTAAGGTGCAATCTTCCTCTGTAAGGCGTCAAAACATGGGACACATAGAATTGGCTGCTCCAGTTGTCCACATCTGGTATATGGAATCAGAACCCCATCCGATATCGAGATTGTTGGGTATAAAATTAGAAGATTTGGAGAATGTTGTGTATTTCGGCTCTTCTCGTGTGTTAGAGAGGGCATATATAGTGGTAGATAAAAAAGATACGAATTTTTCAAATGGAGACCTTCTTTACGAGACAGAGTACAGGATATATAAGGAGAAATTTCAATTTGATGTAGAGCAAGCCTTGAAGGTAAAGAATTCGAAAGGACCCGTACTTTCTCAGGTAGAAGGAATAGCGTTTATAACAGAAGAAAAGTCGAAGACTGACCGGCTGATCACTAATATAGAGATAGTAGATGCCGATGAGAAGTGTTACGAATTGAAACCTGGCAACGTACTGAGAATAAGTGATGGACAGGAGGTTGAGGAAGGGCAACTCTTAGCTGAGGGAACCGAATTTCCCCCTATATTTGCACCCGAAGAAGGTAAGATCAGAATAGATGAGATAAATGGAAAGATAAGGATACTGAAGACTACATCGGATGTCATCAAATTACCTCCTGGGATGAAATTCTGTGTTGCAACAGATCAATATGTCGAAAAGGGAGATGAGATCGCAGTAGGAGAAGCGAAAGATATCATAGCCCCTATCAGTGGCAAGGTAAGAATAGAAGACGATCGTTTGATATTATCCAGAGAATACACTGAACAGATAGAACCGGGTTCTACTCTGTTGGTCAAAGTAGGACAACATATAAAAAGAGGCGATAGAATCGCCTGTATTATGGTAAAACCTTTGTATGCTTGGCAGGCAGGTAAGGTAAAGGTAGATAGCGAGAACAGGACTATAAAAATAGGTAATAAAACAGAGAACATACCGTACGGCAGTAGGGCATTGGTTTCGGATGGTCAAAGAGTAGCCAAAGGTGATAAATTGACCAGTAAATTCACGAAGAACATCATCAGCTCGGTTGATGGAACTGTAATAGAGATATCGCCTCTGGCAGACAGGATAGTGATTCGTAAAGATGAATATGAGGTGAAGATCGGTGATGGAAAGTTAAAGGTAAAGGATGGAGATAAGGTTACTAAGGGAGATATATTGTTCTCGAAGGAATTTACACCTATATTAGCTCCCTATTCTGGGACAGTGCTTGTGTTCGATGATGAATTGATAATATCTCAAGAACCTATACCTGCTATGGACATTCCGTATGGAGCTACAGTTTTAGTCAAGGATGGGGAAACAGTCAAGAAGGGGCAGAAGCTCACATCTGAATCAGAGATCCCATCGGTATATGCTGATACTTCTGGAAGAGTTAAGATCGATAAAAATGCCTTTATAAATGTTCTGGATAACGATGAGAGACGAATTTCAAGTCCTTCAAAGCTTTATCTCTATCATGAGAAGGCAAAGGTGGCCTATCCTATATTCGAAGGTGGAACGATCTACGTCAACGATGGTGATCATGTGAAAGTTGGAGATAGATTAGCAGATAAATTTTTATTCGAGGGGGAATATTTGGCCAGATCGGAATATGAGAGGTTTTTAAAGGTGTATAAGAATGATTTTGAGGTAGAAGAAAGGGAAGAAAATAGCCGACCTATCCTCATGATCACTAACATATCTTCCGACATCGCAAAGGAGATAAACAAGAAGATCGGTGATCTCATAATGGAGAATGAATATGAGGTGTATAGAATTATATATGGTAAGAAGATAGAAGCAAAAGCTGGGGCAGAGGCTATAAAGGAGTTGTTGCAGAAACTCGATCTGAAAAAGTTAGCCGAAGACTTGAAGAGTGAATTGAAAAATGCAAGCAGTTCCAAGAGTAAACCCTTGTTGAAACGCTTGGCCGTTGTAAAGAAATTTTTGGATTCTGAAAATAAACCCGAATGGATGGTATTGGATGTCATACCTGTGATACCTCCAGATCTTAGGCCTATGATAGAGATAGACGGTGGAAGGTTCGCGACCACCGATCTTAACGACCTTTATAGAAGGGTCATAAATAGAAATAACAGATTGAGAAAACTCATAGGTTTGAGTGCACCTGACATAATAATAAGAAATGAAAAGAGAATGCTTCAAGAGGCGGTAGATTCTTTGATAAACAACGAAAACGAGTACACCTATTCGACTACCGGCAGGCATCATCGCAAAAGTTTAAAGGATAAGAGTGGAAGGCCATTAAAATCACTGACTGATATGGTAAAGGGGAAGAAGGGTAAGTTCAGAAGAGATCTCCTCGGAAAGCGTGTAGATTACTCTGGAAGAGCGGTGATAATAATTGGTCCGAAACTCAAGCTTCACGAATGTGGTTTACCCAAGAATATGGCAATGGAATTGTTCAAGCCAATGGTGCAGTATAGATTGGATGAGCGAGGCATAACGAACAGACATGCGAAAAAAGAAGCAATAGAACACGAGATCCCGGAGGCATGGCAGGTGCTGGAGGAAGTTGTTAAGGATTATCCTGTGCTATTGAATCGAGCCCCAACCCTTCACAGATTGAGTATACAGGCATTCATACCCAAGTTGATAGAGGGAGATGCCATTCAGATACATCCCCTCGTATGTCCTCCGTTTAATGCCGATTTCGATGGAGATCAGATGGCAGTTCACGTCCCACTCTCCCAGGCAGCACAGGCAGAGGCCAGACATCTCATGCTTTCGAGAAATAACATACTTTCACCCGCAGATGGCAAACCTCGTTCACTGCCTACCGAAGATATAATAATAGGGATATATTACCTCACCGTTGCTCCCAATATTGAAGAAAAACCCAAGTTTACGTTTGCTGATGTGGAAGAAGCGTTGTTGGCAAAAGAGTTCGGATATATTACCATACACACCCCGATAAGGATACGCATAGATGGGAATTTGTTTGAAACCACTCTTGGAAGAGTGATCTTCAACATGAAATTGCCGAAGGAGATGAGAAATCTTCAAAAGACATTCGGAAAGAAAGAAATAAGGGAATTGATATTCGATATATACAAGAAATACGGTATAGATGTTACAGCCGATGTATTGGATTCGATAAAAGAATTGGGATTTAAGTATGCGACGTTATCGGGCTTAACCATATCCATAACGGATGCCAAGATATCACCATTGAAGTATGAGCTGATAAGAAAGGCGCGTATGAAGATAAAGGAATTGGAGCGACATTACGAGCGTGGAAGGGTAACGAATGAAGAGAGATACAGAAAAGCGATTGAGATCTGGGGCAAAGTTACGAATCAGGTACGAGATGTAACCTATGAGGAGTTGAAGAAGGATCCCATACAACCTCTTTACATGATGGTGAATTCTGGTGCGCGTGGAAACATAGACCAGGTAAAGCAGCTGGGTGGTATGCGTGGCTTGATGAACGATCCCACGGGTAGGATAATAGAGCTACCGATAACTTCGAATTTCAGAGAAGGTCTGAGTGTTCTGGAGTTCTTCATATCTACTCACGGTGCCAGAAAGGGTAGAGTAGATACTGCTCTTCGTACTTCACACTCTGGATATCTTACGAGAAAACTCGTCGATGTAGCCCAGGATGTGATCATAACTGAATACGATTGTGGAAGCAAAGAAGGTATAGCAGTAAATCCGTTACGAGATGAAGGAGAGATAATAGAATCGCTGGAAAGTCGAGTATTCGGCAGGATCTTAGCCAAACCGATCTTCGATCCCCTTACCAAGGAAATTATCTATGAGGAAGGAACGATGATAGATGCTGATATGGCATCGGCGATAGGGAATTTGCAGAAGCGCGTTCCAGTTGAAAAAGATGAACGCAAATTTAATGTTAACAAGGACAATATACCCTATGATTACGCGGAGCTAACGGAAACGCTGTTAGATGATGAAGGAAGGGTGATCGCCGAGAAAGATTCCGTGTTGACCGAAGAGCTCGTTAAGATATTGAAGGAGAAGGGTGTAGAGGAGATAAAGATAAAAGAATATCCCGTTGTGGGGTCTATATCGGTTGAAAAGGTGAAATCGTTGAAGGACAACCTGACAGTTGTCGCAACTGTAGATGAAGAAATAACACCTGCTTTGGCAAAACGGCTCGTCTCCCACAACCTAAGTTCGATCCTTGTTAGGCCTAAAATCGTTGTACGAAGTCCATTAACCTGTAAAGCTAAACAAGGACTCTGTGCCAAGTGTTATGGTATGGATCTATCCAATCACAAATTAGTCCACCTGGGTGAAGCTGTGGGTATAATAGCTGCTCAATCCATAGGTGAGCCTGGCACTCAGCTTACCTTAAGGACGTTCCACATGGGAGGCATCGCATCCTCCGGTGATATCACTCAGGGATTACCGAGAGTAAAATCTCTATTCGAACCCTCTGCTCAGAGTGCGAAGAGTGCATCGTTACTTTTTACGCCTTTCTTCAGGTCGAAGGGTACGGTAAAAGAGGTAGGAAGAACAGATAAAGAAGGTAGCAGACGTATAGTAGTTGAACTCGACGATGGAGGAGAGGAAATATACGAGGTGAAGATGAAGACCAGACCCAGAATAAAAGTGGGTGATAGGGTGTTGCCCGGTATGCCAATAATGAATAGTGATATATGGCCGGCAAAGCTCATGGAGATAATCGGAATCGAAGCAATAGAACATTATATAATTGGTGAAATTCAAAAGGTTTACAAGCAACATGGTGTAAATATCCATGATAAGCATATCGAGATAATCGTAAGGCAGATGTTGAGTAAGGTGAGGATCACGGATAGCGGGGATACGGATTATGTGGCAGGTAATCTCGAGGATCTTCTGGATGTCGAAGAAAAGAATTCTAAAATACTACTTGCAAATGCTAAGGTTGAGGAAAATCGTCAGAAGGTATTGGGTAAGAAACTCGCGAAGGATATAATAGTAGGAAAGGATGAGATCCTGGGTGCTGAGGGAGATGAGGTAACCGAAGAACTATTAAAGGATTTGACAGAGCATGGGGTAAAGGATATAGATGTGTACGATGGTAGTAGTGTAATAACGATTCAGATAAATATGAAGGAACCCGCGAAGTACGAACGCAGGATCCTGAGTATAATAAATGCTTCTCTCCAGAGAAAAGGTTTTCTATCTCGTGCTTCATTCCAACAGACTACTCAAATGTTAACCGATGCGGCCATAAGTGGTACTGAAGATTTTCTCATAGGGTTGAAGGAAAACGTCATATCAGGTCAACCCATACCTGCGGGAACGGGTTTTAGAAAGTATGAAGATGCTACCCCAGCTGTAAAAGGTATGGGTGTGGAGATGAACGTGGTGGAGATGGATGAGAAAGGTATAGGATGAGTGATCGAACAGATGTGAGAAGAGATGTCTTACTCATTTTTCTTTTCATCTTCGTTGGTGTTGCATCATGGAGTGATGTGCGTTTTGCTGTTTCTGAAAAATCATATTTGATAGCCCATAAGGTTTTGACATACGCTGTAGATGATGCAGGCCAACCTTTTGAATTCGTTGATGAGGATGGCAGGGTACGTGGCTTTTGCGTCGATTATGCCAGAGAGATCGCGGATATGTTGGGAGTTGATCTCCTCTTTAAACCCATGCCATGGAATGCTGTGGTGAATTCAGTGAAGGATGGCTCAGTGGATATGGCTGATATGTACTACAGTAAAGAAAGAGCAAGATTTGCTTACTTTACTGTACCCTTCTTTAAGATCGAAGCACACTTGATCGTGAGAAAAAGCAATACTACTATCTTTGGTATAGAGACACTCGATAAAGTGAAAATCGGAACTTTGAGAGGTGATTTCTCAAACGAATACCTGAGAGACAAACTAAAAAGGCCCAATATTTTTTCTTACGATACCCCATCGGAGTTGATAAAAAGTCTTGCTAATGGCAAAGTTGATGTTGTAGTAGGGGATTATCCAACTTTATTATATTACATTCAACATCTATCCCTGGGAGACAAGTTTAAAATTATTGGTACTCCCCTTTATGTGGAGGCGCTTCGCTTCGTTACTCATTCACCCACTTTACGAGCTATCCTCGACAAGGCTATAAGGGAATTCGAGAGGTATCCCGAAAGAAAAGACGTTTTGATAAAAAAGTGGTTTGGAGAGCCGATGTTGGTTAAAGGGTTGAAGATCAAGCAATTTCATAGGATCGTTTTCACCCTTTTATTGATAACGGGTGGTATAATCATACTCTTTGTAGCACAGTTTTTCTGGACTCACACCCTGAAAAAGCGGATAGAAGAGAAGACGAAAGAAATAGATAGGATGAATAGGGATTTGAGTTTGGTGAATGAAGAATTGCGCTCTTCTATGGAGGAAATCGAAGAAAGCAACCGCAAGCTGGAACAGTATTATTCTATTTTATCTACTTTGTTGAAATTATCGGAAGAACTGTTTTTCTCACCTAACATCGAGAGTATCGTAGAAAGGGTATTAGAGGAGACTTCGAATAAAATAGAGGATTTAGATGGTGTAATGATCTTCGAAGTGCAAGGTGATAAAATGATGTTGAAATTCGCAAGTGACTATCTCATCTCAGCACGTGAAGGACAAACGGATATTCGAAATATAAATATTCCTGAGGATATCTTTGTAACGTATCCAGAGAGGAACACCTCACCAGACCCTATATCTGTGTTTATATCGAAAAGCATCGAAATGACTCCGAAATATCTCGTATATGCTCCGATATATATAGATAGAAGATTGAAAGCCTTGAGTGTTCTGTACTCCGTCAAAACCGATCGCTTGGAACCCATCGAGTTGGATGTGATCAAGTTCATAGCCACCCAGTTAAGTGCCGGTTACAGGATGTATTATCAGATGAAAGAATTGAAAGAAATGGTGGAGCATGATACGTTAACAGGCTTATACAATCGCAGGATATTCGAAAGTATCTGTCAACGTGAGATCGCACGAACGCTAAGATATGGTGGGACGGGAGTATTCGCGATGCTGGACTTGAACGATTTTAAAGAGGTTAACGACACCTATGGCCATCTCTTTGGTGATCGAGTACTAATGGAAGTATCCAGGATATTGAAGTCAAAGGTGAGAAATGTAGATGTGATAAGCCGCTATGGAGGAGATGAGATCTCTATATTGTTTGCAGGGATCGTATACGATCAAGCCATTGTTAAAATGGATATGATGAATTCACAATTACAGAAGGAGATATTGGATATCTTCAAAGAAAAGTCGATATCTATATCCTTTTCCTATGGATTAGCTGAATTTCCAACGGAAGGAACCGATTATGATGAATTGTTTAAGAAAGCGGATAGTAGATTGTACGAGATGAAGAGAAAGCGAATCTTGTCTCATAAAGGGGGATAAAGATTGAAAAAGGGATATCGAAGTAATAGCGAGAGGTTGAAGCGTACCCTGAAGGTTATTGATACTATCCAGCATTCTTTGATCTCCTCTGCAAAGGTGGATATCGAAGGCCTAGGTCAAATGGCATTGGAATTCTTAATAGAATTAGTCAACATCGATAGGGTCTTCGGAATGCTTAGAGAGAATGATTTTCTTTATATCGCATTCGTGGCCGGGATAAAGACAGAAGAAGTCTACGGCACCATAGTGGATTCTATTGAAGCAAAAAGGCTCTTTACCAAAGTAAATGAGTGGATTTCATTAAAAGATGAAGAGCTTTCGATGTTTCCGGTTCCGAGTGGTGATGTCAAATGTAGATCCCTGATCTGTTTTTCTTATAACGATAGGATCGAGTTCGTTATGGGTATTGATCATTTCAAAGGAAGGCATTTAACCCCCGAAGATGAGGAGATAATCGATCTGATGTTTACTCAAATATCATTAGCAGTGAAGGAAAATGTTATGAATAAAAAGGTATCTAAGTTGAGCAGATTCGATCCCATGACAGGATTTTACCTGAGAAGATATTTTTTAGAAGAACTGAAAAAGCGTTACGGAGATGCGATAAGATATAATAGGAATTTCACTCTTCTGACTGTGTCCCTTTCTGAGATAAAGCATATATCTGCAGAGTTGGGTTATACTTATGCAGATAGAGTTATAAAGATATTCTCGGATTGTCTGAAGAGAAGGCTCAGAAGAGTGGATCTTATAGGGAAAATAGATTATTCTTGTTTTTCTATATTGATGATGGAAAGTGATAGTCTACAGGCGAGGGAGAAGTTCAAAAGAATATACGAGGATTTTTCGAAGGGCATCAAAAAGGCTGAATTACCCCCAAGTACTGCGAATATGAGTGTAGGAATGGCGTCCTTTCCAGATGATTCTCCAAATATAGATGAACTGATAGTCATATCCAAAAGGTATTATCTCAATTTCGGTGTTAAGAGATCTTAGCCACGAAGTCGCACGAAGAAGAGATCGGTCATAGAGGCTTATTTTTTATGCTTCTGTGGCAAATCGAAGGTGATAGATGTGACAGTGCAAATGATAATGGCTATAGCGATCTTCGCGGGAGCATATGCTGTTATCATGACGGACAAGTTTCCCCGTACTTCTGTATTTTTGATAGCAGCCTCTTTGATCATCATATTTAAAATAATTCCCACACAGGAGATCGCTTTCGCATATCTCGATCTGAACACCATCTTTTTGTTGATAAGCATGATGATCCTCGTGGCAGTCGTTAAGCGATCTGGTTTCTTCCAATTTCTGGCGATAGAATCCGTGAGATTGGTGGGGAAAAACCCAAAGGTAATCCTCTTCACCCTTTCTACTGTCGTTGCCATTACGTCGAGCGTTCTGGATAATGTGACCACAGTTCTGCTTACCATTCCCATAACTCTTGCAATAGCCGAGACTCTTGAACTCGATCCCCTACCTTTCGTCATGGCGGAGATAATGAACTCGAATATAGGGGGCGCCGCAACTGCTATCGGTGATCCCCCTAACATGATAGTAGCCTCGCAATCGGGCCTCTCCTTCCTGGATTTCATAATGAACGTTTCTCCTGTGGCGATCATAACCTTTTTTAGCGTGAATCTTTTGATACTGATTCTGTACAGAAAAAAATTAGTACTTTCTCCTGGGATTGAGAAAAAGAAATTGCACTTTCATCCATCCGAAGCGATAACGAGTAGAAAGATGTTGTTGAAATCCGTTTTAGTTCTATCTTTTGCAATATTCATGTTCACCATCCATCATAGATTGGATATAGAACTTGCAACGATTGCCCTCGGTTCGGCAGCCTTTTTAACGGCTATAACGGATATCAAATTTTTAGAGGTCTTAAAAGATGTGGATTTAGATACCATTTTATTTCTGGTAGGATTGTTCATTCTGGTTGGGGGTCTTCAATCTAGCGGAGTTGTGAAAAAATTAGCCGAACTCATAGTAACGGCATCCGGGGGCAATTACTTCATGACCGCGACGCTGATCTTATGGATGTCGGCTTTTTCTGCAGCCTTCATAGGAGCGGTTCCATATACTGTCATGATGGTGCCCGTTATAGCCTCTCTTCCTCAACTAAATACCGTAGTCTTTTCCGATATTAAACCATTATGGTGGACGTTGTCCTTAGGTGCATCTCTGGGTGGGAATGGAACGATCATAGGAGCACTCGCAAACATCGTGGCGATCGGTACCTTTTTTAGATATACCGGAAGAAAGATCACGTTTAAGGAATTTCTCAAGGTAGGAATGCCGATAATAATAGTATCTATCGTCATATCGAATATTTATGTGTACATGAGGTATATGATCTGAGTTGGAATGGCTGTATAACAAAAAGGTTGATGGAGTGATTGAGGAAAACCACTATCGTTGTTTCGAGGCAGGTGTTAGTGTACCTTATGCTCTATTCGGTTGATTTTGCATCGGATCGCATCGAGTGTTCAGTAGGGGACATATCTTGATGTGCATCGTTGATGTGAACGAACACGTTGCTCGCTTCTGTCGGTAGCATATTGGTCAGCATCGAGCATTCTTCCGTGAACGCCGATGCACTCAAAACATCCTGTTTTTCGCCAATATGCTACCTTTCTCCAGCTTCGCAACCGTTCACAACACTTCCACATCAAGATATGTCCTCTACCTCATTTGCTATATAATTTTCACAACAGCCTTTCAACAATGATAGCGATTTGCTAAGAAAGAAATAGTGGAGTCGAGCAACGTCTTCACTTACACAACGATGCACACCACTGAACTCCATGAGGTAGGAGGTATATCTCGATGTGTGAGCGTTGTAAGTGGTTGTGAAGACGAGGGAAGGTATCACGGCGGTGAGAAACAGGAGGTTTCGAATGTGACGGCGTGCAGGAAGGACGCTCGTCACAGTCCGACGTGATATCCCTGAGTCGAACAACATTATCACTTACATAGTGATGCACATCGAGATATCCCTCCTACTGTCTTGCTTAGATTTTCATCGACACAGTTTGACATAGAGCCGTTGGAATCTGATATCGAATTCTATTCGTGATATAATCTTTTGTACGGTGAAGATCATAGGTCAATCCTAACACTACGAGGAGTTAGGTGATAAATGAACGAAAATAAAGTCGATGTATTGAATGAACCTCTCATTCGGGTGATGATAAAGCTCAGTTGGCCTGTGGTTACGGCTAATCTTCTTCAAACCATCTACAACATAGTGGATGCCTTCTGGCTTGGTAAACTGGGTGCGATCGAATTATCTGCTCCCACCGTTTCATGGCCTATTATATTCACTATTTTATCCCTGACATCTGGTTTTTCTATCGCGGGAATCGCCCTCGTAGCTCAGTACACGGGTAGCGGAAAGATAAAAGATGCGGAGAATGCTGCAGGTCAAACCCTGCTCGTCAGTGCTGTATTCGGTTTACTCATCGGTATATGTGGCAGTATATTTTCGCATTCGATATTGTCTCTCTTGGGTGTTAAGGGAAGGGTTCTGGTATATGCAAACGAATATATGATCACGATTTTTCTCGGGACTCCGCTTCTGTTTGCGATGATGGTGGTAGGTGGCATATTTCAGGGATGGGGAAATACACTTATAGGAATGAAATTCACTCTCATATCGGTCATCATAAACGTTGTGCTCGACCCACTCATGATCTTCGGCATAGGATTTCCACGACTGGGTGTATTGGGAGCGGCTCTGGCGACCGTGATCTCGAGGGGGATAGTTTCAGTATATGCTCTCTATATCTTGTTCGTCGGGAAGATCGGATTCAAGATAAGATTATCATCGTTTAAACCGAATAAGAGAATGATCATGAGGATCCTGAAAGTGGGCTTTCCTTCCTCTTTTGGACAGGGACTCACTGCCCTGGGGTTCGTGATAATAATGAGTGTCATAACTCGCTTTGGTCCAGTGGTGATCAGTGCTTATGGAGTTGGAAATCGAATAACCTCTTTGATCACGATGTTTGGCATGGGAGTATCGAGAGCGACTGCCACCGTTGTAGGGCAAGCACTGGGTGCTGAAAGAATAAAGAAGGCAGTGCAAGGTTTGTGGACAGGATTCTGGTTCACATTCATTACGGTATCCACGATGTGCGTCTTCACCTTCTTATTCGGCGGAGAACTCACCCACTTCTTCATATCAGATCCGGATGTCATAGAAGTTGGGAGAACGTTCTTTAAACTCGTTTCTTTTTCTATCCCTTTTTTCTCGTCCATGCAGGTGCTGTTAGCAGCTCTTCAAGGGAGCGGACATACCTTTCAATCCACCTTTGTGAACGTAACGCGATTGTGGGGCGTAAGAATTCCTCTCGTGATCTGGATGGCTGCCGTTTATGGAATCAACGGGGTTTTTTATGCCATAATAATAAGTAACATTCTGGCATTGTTGTTGGCACTCGTCGTCATTTCTATCGGAAGATGGAAGAAGAAGATCATATAAAATGTATTGAGATGATAGGGTCGAGATCTTAACTTTAGAAAGGGGTGGAAAGAAGATGCTTGTAAGGGAGATAAGAACTGCACCAGACAGGATAATAGAGGAGATAGAAAAGGTAGGTGTTGCTAAGGATGCCCTCGCCATATTTTTATCTAAAGCCATCTTTGAGGTCTTCAAGTTATACGATCTTCCCACGCCCGCAGCTAATATCTTGAAGCAGGAAATGCTCGCTGCGGGTGGTGATGCCGCCGTTCACAAACATGCCATAAACTGTAAGGTGGATAAGACGGATGTGGTTTTACTTGGGATGAAAAAGACTTATGAAGTGGTTTTGGAAAAGTTGAAGATGATGCCGTATTGGGGACTCGATGAGATTCGGGAAAAACTTGAAGCGTTGTTGACAAATGCATCTTATGATTTAAAACCGATTCACCTGAGATGTGGTAAAACGTTGGAATTTGGGAAGAAGACGTACGTTATGGGTGTGGTTAACGTAACTCCTGACTCTTTTTATCCAAAGAGCAGGGCTTTGAACGTTGAGAAGGGCATAGAAAAGGTGAATGAAATGATAGAAGCGGGTGTAGATATAATAGATATAGGTGGGGAATCCACACGGCCAGGGGCTGAACCCGTTTCTGTAGAAGAGGAATTGAGCAGGGTAATACCTCTGATAAAGAGTATAAGAGAGAGATGGGACATCCCCATCTCTATCGATACATATAAATCTGAAGTTGCTCGCGAGGCCCTAAGGGCAGGGGCAGATATAGTGAACGACATCAGTGGTTTGAATTTCGACCCCGATATGATAGCGCTTGTCAAAAAAGAAGATTGTCCATTCGTTGTAATGCATATAAAGGGAACTCCGAAGAACATGCAGAATGCCCCATATTATGAAGACTGTGTTCGAGAAATAGTGGAATATCTCCAGAATAGAGTCGAAGAACTGGTCGATAAAGGATTGAAGAGGGAAAATATGATCGTAGACCCGGGGATAGGATTTGGTAAGAGAGTCGAGGATAACCTCGAGATCTTGAAAAATCTCGAGGAATTCAAATGCCTCGGGCTTCCTGTACTCGTCGGTATATCGAGAAAGTCTGTTATAGGTAATGTTTTGAATCTTCCTGTGGAAGAAAGGTTAGAAGGAACTCTTGCATTGAATGCCTATGCGATATCCAGAGGTGCAAACATCATAAGGGTTCACGACGTTAAAGAAAACGTAAGGGTTTGCAGGATGGTAGACGCCGTGGAAAGGAGAATAAAGCCATGAGTTTGCCCTTATTCGAGAAGAAGATTCTCTTCAGG
>WFSK01000043.1 GCA_015486095.1 Thermotogae bacterium | reverse complement strand
TTTTTATTTCGATCTCTACATTCATAAGTTTCGCGATTAACTCTGCCAAGTCTCCGATAGAAATCTCAAAATTTGACCCTATATTTATAACTTTACCTATACTCTCTTCCGACTCTGCTGCTCTTATGAATCCTTCAACTGTATCCTTTACATACGTTAAATCTCTCGTGGGAAATAAAGAACCCAATTTTACCTTTCTTTTACCACTTGCTATCTGAGTGATGATCGTGGGGATTATTGCCCTTGCAGATTGCCTCGGACCGTAGGTATTGAAAGGCCTTATAACGGCAACTGGCAGGCCGAATGAACGATAAAAGGATAATGCGAGGAAATCTGCTCCTGCTTTAGTGGCAGAATAAGGAGATTGAGGGTTAATAGGGTGCTCTTCAGTGATGGGAACAAATTGAGCCGTTCCATAGACCTCACTCGTAGAAGTATGAATTACCTTTCTTATCTTCAATTCTCGAGCAGCTTGGAGTACGTTGTAAGTTCCTTCTACATTCGTCTTTATGTATGCCAAAGGAGATATATAAGAATACGGTATTCCAATAAGGGCTGCTAAATGAAAGACCATATCTATTTCTTTTAACGAATTGTAAACGCTATCGTAATCCCTAATATCCCCTGTATATACTTCTATTTTATCCGTGTATGAAGAATTTTCTAACCATCCCCAACTATTACGAGAATTATATCGGATGAAAGCCCTTACTTCATATCCTCGATTTATCAATTCTTCTGTCAAATGAGAGCCTATAAATCCTCCTGCACCTGTAACCAAAATTCTTTTCACCTTTTCACTCTCCCAACACTTTATATTTAACTCTTATCACTCAAGGAAGGTTTTAGAAATCTTCAATATATATCAATTCGTATTATTCTTATTATCCTTAAGATCATCCTTTTATCAAAGCACAATTGTGATATAATTGCGAGTAAGTAATGCCCAGACAACAGGGATTTAGATCATTGGCTAAACAACTTGGTTGGTGGGAGTGAAATTCATGATTTTCTTGACAAAAAAGGGCAATTGTGGGAAAATTGATAATCAGGTTGGGTATTGAATTATAAAGGAGAAGCGTATGGATAAGATAACTGCGGACATGGTATACGAAAAGCTCGGTAGTGTTGTTGATCCAGAGATAGGTATAGATGTAGTCAGTTTGGGACTGGTCTACGATGTAAAGGTAGATGATGATAACAACGTGTTTGTGAAGATGACCATGACGGTTCCGGGATGTCCATTGGCAGGAATGATTGTGGCAGATGCACAAAACGTTTTGGAAGAGATGAAAGGTGTCAACGAAGTGAATGTGCAATTGGTTTGGGATCCTCCATGGTCTCCCGATATGATGAAGCCAGATATTAAAAAGAAATTAGGGATAGAAAGTTAGTGCTTTCCGAATAATTAAATAGAAATAAGGAGGTGGATCCACTAACCTAAGTTCGTTCAGGTTAGGGAAGTAGTATGGTTGCAATCTTCGTGTTGGTAGTAGTGCTCGCAGGAGCAGCATTGTTAACCGCGTTTATATCTTCAAGGATGGTCTTAAGGATATCTCCGGGAGAAGGGAAGATGATAGAGATGTCACAGGCCATTCGAGAGGGAGCAGATGCATTCGTTAAGGAAGAAGGTGTGAGGATTGCTGTCATAGCCGTTATAATAGCGGTGATCCTGGGTGTAGTCTTTCACTTCAGATATTCTTTTGCTTTCTTATTCGGTGCCTTCATGTCTGAACTTGCCGGTGTCATAGGTATGCGCATGTCAACGAGAACCAACGTGAGGGTCACGAACTCCGCTCGTAAAGGTCCTTTAGAAGCATTTAGAACAGCGTTCACAGGTGGCACGGTTATGGGTATGTCCGTTTCAGGCTTATCCATCCTGGGTCTTGTCATCGTGATGTGGATATACAAAAGTGCTTTTATGTTCAATAACGTGGTGTTGGTCCATAAATTTCATATAGCCTTTGTAGATGCAGTTATGCTCGTGAGTTCCTATTCTTTTGGTGCAAGCATGATAGCCTTGTTCGACAGGGTAGGAGGTGGAATCTACACGAAAGCGGCGGATATGGGGGCCGATCTGGTTGGCAAGGTAGAAGAAAGGATACCCGAAGACGATCCACGCAATCCTGCGACTATAGCGGATAACGTTGGAGATAACGTCGGAGATGTAGCAGGATTGGGAGCAGACATCCTCGAGTCTTACGTTGCCTCCATCATCGCATCCATAGTGCTTGCAATATATATGAAGTTGGGCGATCCCACGATGAATGCGCACAATTACACCTCCATGATCATGTATCCCCTTTTAATAGGAGCCAGTGGGATAGTGGCATCTATTTTGGGAATAATATTCGTTAGATCACTGAGAGTAAAAGATGGTAGAACAGCTCTTATGGCAGGGAATTTCTTTACAGGAGGGCTTACTCTACTGTTAGTCTTCTTTGCCACCTGGTATGTGAAGATTAACTATTTTGGCAATATATTCAACATCTATATATCGGTGATCTCAGGATTGATCGCAGGTATAGCCATAAGTAAATTATGTGAGTATTATACATCCGATAAGTACAAGCCGGTGAGGAGGTTGGCAGAAAAAACACAAAGTGGCGCAGCGATAAACGTAACGACTGGATTATCTTTAGGAATGAGGAGTGTTTTACTACCCGTGTTAGTTATATTTGTTGCTATCTTAGTAGCTTACGCTGCGGGTAATGTTTACGGTATTTCTATTGCTGCACTTGGAATGCTTTCTTTTGTTGGTTATATCGTATCGGTTGATACGTTCGGACCGATATCCGATAACGCTGGTGGGATAGCACAGATGGCCGAACTAGACCCGGAAGTCAGAGAAATAACCGATAGATTGGATTCCGCAGGAAATACAACGGCAGCCATAGGAAAAGGTTTTGCTATAGGATCTGCTGCATTTGCTGCCCTGAGTTTGATAGTTTCCTTTATACTGAGCAGCGCCCAGACTACATCTGGTATCAAAGCCCTGCTGAGTGCAATAGGAGAAAGTCATATCGCTCAAAAGGCCTCTTATATGCAGCAGGCTTTCAGTTTCACGAGTGTCGTCAATCCATATGTCTTAGTAGGACTTCTAATAGGGGCGGCTTTACCTTATTTCTTCTCCTCACTCTTAATAGATGGAGTCGCATCTACAGCGTTTTTGATGGTTGAAGAGATAAGAAGACAATTCAAGAACGATCCGGGCATATTGCAGGGGAAGTCCAAGCCAGATTACACGCGATGTATTACGATCAGCGCTCGGGGTGCACTGAAAAAGATGGTCATTCCTGGCATGTTGGCACTCTTGACTCCCTTTCTTATAGGATGGACCTTAGGAAAGGGAGCGATATCTGGTTTGCTAATGGGAGGATTGCTATCTGCCATTGTCATAGCCATATATACGGCCAATGCAGGAGGCGCTATGGACAATGCGAAGAAGTATATAGAGAGAGGTCATTTTGGAGGAAAGGGGACGGATACACATGCGGCATCGGTAGTAGGAGATACCGTGGGTGATCCTCTCAAAGATACGGTGGGACCTTCCATGGATATACTGATAAAGATGATGTCAGTCATATCTCTACTATTCGGTTCAATATTCTTAACACATCCATTTTTTACGTAAAATATGATTTTGGGTATGGGAATCGTATATAGGGTGATAAATCGGACGGTGTTCACTTCCCGTCCGATTTATAGTAAAGTAGGGAATCGAACGTTTGATTTGATATAATGATATATGGAGAATGATTCAAAATGTTATCCAAATTCAAGAACGTAGATTGGACGATAGTGATCGTGATCCTCATACTCCTGATCATAGGATTATTTGCTGTTTACAGTGCAGATTATGGTAAGTCTTCTAACGTAACGTTTCACAAACAGATCCTATGGACATTTACGTCTATCATCATCCTTATGCTCGTATCTTTGGTAGATTACCCCATGCTGCGTGATTATAAGTGGATCTTCTATGGGATATCCATCGTTTTACTCTCTTCACCTTTGATCATTGGCAAGGAAATCGGAGGTGCTAAAAGATGGCTGGGAATCGGTCCTCTTTCCTTTCAACCCTCTGAATTCGCAAAGCTCTTTCTGATAATATTTCTTTCCGCCTTTCTGGAAGAACGTTCAAATGCGATCAGCACACTTCGTACCTGGACTTTATCGTTTCTCACTTTTTTGATCCCCGCTGTAGAGATAGCACTGGAGCCAGATTTGGGAACCGCTGTGATCTTGATGATGATATGGTTTGGGATGATGTTCGTGGCTGGTGTAAGCTACAAATCGATCGTCATCTTTTTAATCATCGTATTGCTCTCCGTTCCATTGTTTTATAATTTCGTTTTGAGAGATTATCAACGTGCGAGAATACAGGCCTTTATCAACCCATATTCAGATATAAGGGGAAAGGGATATCATATGGTTCAGTCTATAAAGACTTTGGGTTCTGGTGGGCTCTTCGGAAGGGGTTATCTCAGGGGTCCACAAAATTTGAAAAATCTTTTACCCGAGGAGGATAACGATTTTATCTTTGCAATAATAGGGGAAGAGTTAGGATTTGTTGGAAGCATTGTGATCATTTTTCTTTACTTCGTATTGATGTTAAGATGTTTTCGAGTGATCCTCCATGCCAAAGATGTATTCGGAACGTTGTTGGTGTCCGGGATAACCATTATGTTGGTATTGCAGGTGTTCGAAAATATCGGTATGGTAGTAGGGTTGTTGCCGATAACAGGCCTTACCCTTCCTTTCATAAGTGCTGGCGGCAGTTCTTCAACCACATTCGCTATGGCTTTTGGAATAGCGATAAGTGTAGGGAAAAAGGGCAGCAAAATAGGTACTGTAGAAAAGAGAATAGTAGGTGGACAATATCTTGAGGACAAGTCTGTTAAGAAGAGACGTTGGAAGAATAGTAAAGACTCTCTTGAATGAGGATATCCTGAGAACGGTAGAAAGACCGAGTAGATATATCGGAGGGGAATGGAATTCGATAAGAAAAGATAGGAGTAAGGTAAAGGTATCGGTTGCTTTGATCTTCCCCAGTGTCTATGAAGTAGGAATATCGCATTTGGGTTTAAGGATACTGTATCACATAGTGAACTCCCTCGATTTCGCTCTTGCAGAAAGGTCATATTCTCCCTGGATAGATATGGAAGAACAGATGGAAAAATATGACATTCCTCTCTTTACTCTAGAGAGCAAATCTCCTGTATCTTCTTTTGATCTCGTCGGTTTTTCCCTTCAAAGCGAATTGGTGTATACGAATATGGTGAATTGCTTGAGATTGTCCAGGATACCTCCCTTTGCTTTAGATAGAAAAGATACTTTCCCTCTCATAATAGCGGGTGGACCGACCACTGCCAATCCCGAACCGATAGCGGATTTCTTAGATGCAATAGTGATCGGTGATGGTGAAGAAGTGATGGTGGAAATGATAGAGATCGTAAAGGAAGCCAAAGATATGGGATTATTATCTAAGGCATATATACTAAAAAGGTGGGCAGAGATCCAGGGAGTATACATACCATCTTTTTATCAAGTACAGTATTCGAATACGGGGAGAGTGGAGTCAGTTATTCCAAAATACTCGTTTGCTCCACCGAAGATAAAGAAGGCAGTGGTAAGAGATCTGAATGAACAACCCTTCCCGATAAAGCAGATCGTCCCTTATGCTCCAGCCATCCACGATAGGGCAGTTGTAGAGATATTTCGTGGATGTACCAGAGGGTGCAGGTTTTGTCAGGCAGGTTATTTTTACAGACCTGTTAGAGAGAGGAATAAGGATTCTTTAGTGAAGATGATAAGAGATATCTTATCGTCTACAGGTTACGAAGAAGTAGGTTTACTTTCCTTGAATACACCGGATTACACTCATCTATCCGAACTTATAGAAGAGATCCTACCAAATCTCAAAGAGAATCACATATCTGTATCTATCCCATCTTCGAGAGTAGATTCCTTCGATTTCAAGTTGAACAGTGAGTTAGATACTGGTAGAAGAACGGCATTGACTCTTGCACCTGAAGCGGGTACACAATATCTCAGAGATGTGATAAACAAGGGTATAACGGAAGATGATATAAAGATGGCTTTGGAAAAGGCACATAGGATGGGATGGCAAAGGATAAAACTCTATTTCATGATCGGTCTTCCTCACGAAAGAGAAGAGGATATCGATGGGATACTATCCCTTTTGAAGTTTGCTCTTTCTTTAAGATTTAAGAGAGTGAATGTGAGTGTTTCCAATTTTGTTCCAAAACCTTGGACACCATTCCAGTTTGCTTACCAAAAGGTGGAGGAAATACGCGGGATACAGGAAAGACTGAGAGCATTTAGTAAAGCGAATCGCAGCCTTCATATATCCTTAACCCCACCTGAGAGAAGCCTGGTAGAGGGTATACTTTCCAGAGGAGATAGGAGATTATCAAAGGTTATCTACACGATGGTCTACGAGAAAGGTGAAAGGTTCGATGATTATTCAGACCTGTTCTCATTTTCTAAGTGGAAAGAGGCGATGGAAGAGAACGGATTATCTTTTGAATTTTATATTAGAGAGCGTGATGTGGATGAGATACTACCCTGGGACCACATCTCACTTGGGATCTACAAAGAACATCTTATTAAGGAGTATAATATATCTAAAGCGGGTGTTTTGACACCGGATTGTCGATGGAATCGATGTTATAATTGTGGTGTCTGTATGAGATTGAATGTGAGAAATATCCTCGATCGGGGTTTGGAAAGATGAGGATAGGTATCAGATTTTCAAAGACTGGTTTTGCGGCATATCTCTCTCATTTAGAGATCATGAGACTTTTCGCTCGAGCTTTGAGGAGGGCAAATGTATCTGTAAGGTATTCGCAGGGATTTAATCCTCGTATTAAGATGATCTTTTCGACGCCTTCTCCCATTGGATTATCGAGCGTTGCGGAGTACGGGGAATTCGAAGTTGTGGATGAAGAAAGTATTAACGTTATGAAGGAAAGGATAAATGCGGTATTACCAGTTGGTGTTAAAATATTGAATATAGGATATATAGGTAGAGGGATACCTAATTTGATGGAATGTGCTAAGATGAGTGAGTATCTGGTAATAAGAAGGGTGAATTCTAACGCAGATGATGTTCTAGCATCCATAAAAGGAAGATATGAACGAAATGAGAAGATATCAAATAGAAAAGGATCCTTTGAATTGAGAACGTTAATACAGGATTTAGAAATCGCAGAAAAAGACGATAAGATATATTTACATTATTTTTCTGATGTGAAAGGGAAAAATGCCATAAGATATGATGATATCGTTAAATATTTCTTTGGCGAAGAGAGGATGCTTACCATGGCATTTAGATTGAACTCGTTCGACGTCGAGATGGATGGTACTAAGATAAATTTGGATGAATATCTGGAGGGCAGAGTAGAGTGAATGATAAAAGGATTGTTCTTGTGGTGGATGATTCGGAAACGTTAAGGAGGATTTGTGCCTTCAATCTAAAGAAAAGCGGTTTTACCGTCTTAGAAGCTATTGATGGTATAGATGCTCTCGATAAGATGCGAGCGAATCAGGTGGATATCGTTATACTCGATATCATGATGCCGAGGCTCGATGGTTTTGGAGTTCTTAGAGAGATGAAGAGAGATAAATCTCTAAAATCGATCCCGGTCATTATGTTAACGGCAAAAGGTGGGGAAGACGATGAAAAGGTAGCCATAAAATTTGGTGCCACGGCATTTCTAACCAAGCCTTTCAGTCCAAGGGAATTGGTATCCAAGGTCAAGGAGTTGATCAATGACCGATCATAGGAAACTGTGTGCTTATTTTAAGAAAAGGGCAGCGGCTCTCTTCAATATGAGTGAAGAGGAATTGGATTCACTTGAAATAGACGAATCCTTTATCGATCGTGTCTTCGAAAAGATCGAAGATACCCAGGATTTTCTTGAACGCACATCTATGGAGATGGAAACCCAGCTGCAGGAATTGAGCGATGCTTATGAAGAGATATCTACATTGTATAAGGCAAATAGGATATTGGCAAGTGATATCGATTACGAACGTTCTTTACCAGAATTGATGAAGCTAATACTGAACTTGATACCATCGCAGATGTCTCTCGTAATTTTGAAAGATAAAAAAGATCGGTTCAAGATCGTATGGAGAACTGGTTTTGAAAGGTATTCTGATGAACAATTGATAGATTTTACGAAGAGATATGCCTCCAAGACCCTCGAGGAAGGAAAGATATATGTATTAGAGAAGACATGGATATTCGATAATCTCTTATGTGTACCCATAAGATCGGGCAATGAGATATACGGGCTGATCGCTCTATTCGGTAAGACTATAGGTCCTATATATACGGCAAACGATAAGAACATGCTTTTATCTATATCTGAGCAATTGGGTTTGAAAATAAAAAATCATATTCTCGTTCAGAATTTGATAAGGGAAAGAGAAAGGGAAACGCAATTGAAGATAGCAAGAGATATTCAGAGGAGTCTTTTACCGAGAACGATGCCAGATATTCCAACACTTTCTTTTTCTGCGATCAACATATCCGCACGGAGTGTTGGTGGAGATTATTACGAT
>WFSK01000042.1 GCA_015486095.1 Thermotogae bacterium | reverse complement strand
TTCGCTATTGCCCTCAACAGCTCAGGCGGGATCTTGAACAAGGCATCTTCGGGTTCGTCCAGCCATCCACTCCAAGTAAACAATCTCTTCGTCCCGTACATTATGTGAAACGTATCGAACCGCTCGGGATTATTCTTACCATCTGCCTGTACTACCGCTATCACTCCTTTATTTACCATTTTGTTCAACTTTGTTTCAGATTCGTAGGCCTTATCTCCGCTGACCCTTTCAGCGATGATTTCTATATCCACAACTCCATCTGTATTCCTTCCCTTGAAAGAACTGTTGTCGCCATTTTCCACCTCTCGTTTTTGCCATCCCTTGGTAACCGTCACACCGTTCCACCCAGGAAGGACCTTTACATCCCATCCATCAGGGGTTTTCCTCTTCCACTTCACCGTGACCCTTGCCTTCGTGTTCACCTTGAATTTGAATTTAAACACTCCTTCCGAAGAATAATATCTGTTCGGTGTAGTTGGGTTGGAGACTGGCTTCGTCACGATCCTTAGCTCCTGGATGACCGGTTTTTCGAAGCATCCCGCTAACCCGAATAACAATAGTATCGATGAAAGAATCAATAACATTCTTCTCTTCTTCATCTTTACCACTTCACCTTCATCGATATCTCATTCACTCCACCTATATCCTGTGTGAGTCTATATGCATAATCTATCGAGAGGTTCCCGAGCATCATTCCTATCCCTGCTGCGTACATATCTTCATCTATTCCTCCATAAAATTTCACCATCCCCATATCTATCTCTCCTCCAAAACGATAGGCCGGTTGACTCTCAAACCGGAGTTCCTTCTCCACCTCAGCATAGAAGATGAGCGGAAGGATGGGCAATCTCAGTCTTCCTCCTAATCTCACATATGAAGGCAATCTTTCCACCCTCGATGTACCCCATTCATACGGTGTGCTCCAGATATCCTTGAAGACCACCCCTATGTTCAATCCTTTCAGTGGTTTCCACATCATCCCTACATCTCCGCTGAAACCCATTCCTTTCTCATCATCCATCTTCTCGTATATGTACTTCGCATTTACCCCAAACGATACACCTTTCACAACCTCCTTCCCGTACGCCATCACGAGCAAGAGGCTGTTGTATCCATATTGTCCTATAACGTTCCCTGTTTCATCTGTCTTTTGAATGGCATCCGTCGAGAGCATACTTCCGCCTATCCCTATCACTCCTATGCTTCTCATATCAGCTGCAATGCCGATGCAGTCGTAGCTCGTATCGAAATAGAGGAAAGAATGAAAACCTCCTATCTCCATGCCCTTCAGCATCCCCAATCCTGCGGGGTTATGATAGATGTCATCCACTTCTCCACTCACTCCGGTGATCGCTCCTCCCACTCCTTCTGCCCAGGCGGAAGAGTTTCCATTCAGGATCTCTATCGTCTCTCCTGCTCCGAATATCAAACTCGAAATGATGAATACGAATAGCAAAATCGAGATCGATATCCTTTTCACCTTCATTCCTCCTTATCTCAAGATTCCGAATCTCATAGTCTTTGTAATCACTTCCGACTCCGTCTCTGCCTTCAACCATAGGATGTATATACCGTTAACCACATCTTCATTACGTTCGTTCTTCAGTTTCCATTCGAGCTCATTTACTCCATCCGAGTTCTCCACTTCTCCATTCGTTATGTTCGCCACGAATTTCCCCATCAACGTGTAAACCTTCGCTTCCACGTTAGCGGGTCTTGAGAGCACATACCTGAATCTTATCCAATCCTTTCTCGTGGGATTCGGATAGGCTATCAAGTCGGTGATATCGAGAGGGGGAAGTGATGTATCGAATGAACTGATATCGCTGTACTCGCTCTCCACATCTCCAGATACCGCCTTCACCCTCCAATACCATCTTTTCTTCGATTTGAAGAGGATCTCTGGCATCTCGTACATCGTATTGGTCGTCTCCACCGTAAATGTCTTCTTCTCGGAGAAATCCTTATCATCGGAGTATTGAAGGATATATTTTTTCGCGAGGTCGACTCCTTTCCATCGGAAAACATCACCCTTCTTTACCGAACTCCCATTCTTTGGATATATCAATTCTGGTGGGATCATCGGGAGGACGATCATATCCTTCCTTACTTCCGCCGTTCTATCAGTGGAATACGTTGAATATGCCTTTATCTTGAATTCATATTCTCCTGGTGGCAGATCCTGCCCCTCGATATCCCTTCCATCGAATTCTATCTTCCTATCACCCACTCCCATCACTCTTCCACTACACCACCTATTCACCGTTCTTCTATTCTTATCGTAGAGCTCAACGGTGACCGAGGCTGGATCGGTAAGAGTAAAACTCAATTTGCTCTTCCATTTCTTGTCTTTGGAGACGATGACCTTGTCTTTCACATTCGTTATATCCACCCCGATCTCGGCATATTCCAAGCCATTTTCTTCTACTATGAATAACCCCCCTGTAGAAGGTTCATAAGCCATCTCCATGATGCCATCGAAGAATCCATCTCTCTCCCTTTCGCACTTACCAAGATATCCCATCCATAACCTCAATCTCCACAGATATTCATCTAACACGTTGTCTCGCCCGAAGAACTTCCAAAGCTTCCCCTTCCTCAGATATTCTACATTTTTTCTGACCAGAAGGTTCAAGTCCACCGCTTTATTCCTGTATTCATCCGCATCCTTCTGAGTTACAACACTTAAAAGTGTGAGATCGGGGCTGTATTTGTATATCTTCCCCTCCACTCTATCCGACACATATATGTTGTCGTATTTGTCGATAACGATATTTGCAGTAGATAGACTTGTCCACTGTACCGTACCGCTGCCCTTCCATGTACCGGGCAGAATGGCTAACTTCTTGAGTAGTTCACCTGTGGGAGAGAATTCGAGTAAGTATCTTCTATTTTCTTTACTGTCGGAGAGGGCCAATACCCAGATATTTTCCTTTCCATCCACCGCCAAATCAAGTAGATCCTCCATTCCGAGGGAGAAGAGAAGTCTTCCATTCCTGTCAAATTTCTTGAGGGCATTTAAGTCGTGAACGAGAAAATTCCCTTCTCCATCGATGGTCAACTTCGTGGGCAAGCGGAGTCCACTTATCACATCTCTCCAGTACAGAAGTCTATCGCCCATTCTCTTCAGCTCCACGATCCCCTTCTTTCCGTCTGCAACGTACACGTGTCCCTGCCAGATGGCGATATCTTCAGGGTCAGGAAGCCTCTTTTCATCGTAATAATATCCGAGGCTCTCCATTCCAATGTTGTAATATATAGCGTCGTATCCAGTATCGAGAAGATATACTTCGGGTATCGTGGAGGTGCTACCTCCGTGGATTCGTTGGAAGGCTACAGCGTCGATGCATCCCCATTGGATGGGTTTCTTGCGCTCCATATCGAGAAAATATTTGATCTCTAAAGTTCGAGGAAAAGCAAACGACGATATGAATATCAAGAATGAAAAGATCAACACATATTTACTTCTCATTAGGGATCTTATCATACGTGATACCTCCATCTTACTCTAAATATATCGCAGTCGGTTTCTTCATACACAAAGCCCTCCACTTCATAATATGAAGTGGAGGGCTAAAGTGTTCATTATTTATCGTCTTCCTGGTCTTATCTGTAGAGCAGATAATACCTGAATATCTGAGTGGGTTCGAGTAATACACCTTTTATGTCTGGTTTAGTAACGCATACCTGTATACCTTCGAAGAGATCTACATAGGGTACATCTTCGCCTAATATATCTTGGGCTTGTTCGTAGAGTTTTGTCCTCTCCTTGACATCGGTTACCCTTCTCGCTTGTTTCAACAACTCATCCATCTTTGGATTACTGTAGAAACAACCCATAGATGGGCTTGCGCTCGATGCCAAGAATGGCCACATGTAGTCGTCTGGATCGATGTAATCCGGATACCAACCCAGCAGGAACATACCCATGATGCCTTTTATGAAGTAATCTATATACGTTGCCCACTCGGCATATTTTATCTTGACCTTAACTACACCCGTTTCCTCTATACTCGACGCCAATACCTGGGCCAGATCTGCCTCCGTACTTCCGTAATGACTCGGCGTGTACCACAAAGTTATTTCCAGAGGATTGGATTTGCTGTATCCAAGGCTTTCGAGGATCTTCGTCGCCTCTGCAACGTTGCGTTTTGGCATCACATCTTTGTGACTCCACCACCCTATGGGGATCAAGGTGTATAGAGGCGTTACTCTACCTGCAAAGACTTCATTAACTATTGCATCTCTGTTCACCGCAAGGGCTATGGCTCTCCTTACCTTAACGTTGTTGAATGGAGCCTTCTTCACGTTGAACACTATATGTCTTATGAAAGGACTTGCACCTTCATAAACCTTGAAATTCGGATTCTTCTTCAGGTCTTCTACATCCCTTGGATTTAGCGTTCTGTACGCCACATCGATCTCTCCACTCTCCAGAGCAAGCCTTAAGGTACTCGCATTTTGATAGAAGTTCAGCACTATGGTTTTCGTCTTCGCCGGAGTACCGAAGTAATCCTTGTTTCTCTCTAATATTACTCTAACATCGTGTATCCATTTCTTTATCTTATATGGACCATCGGCAGGTGGGGTACCAAGATAGAAATCGTTAGCCGGGAACGTCTTTGGGCTCACCGGATATGCAACGGTATAACCCACAACGGCAATAAATGCTGCAAATGGATTCTTCAAATAGATCTTTGCCGTATATTTATCAACGACCTCTACTTTTTTAACGGCATCGGTCAACAGGAAGGATGGATCACCTTTCAATCTCATAACCCTATCGATGGAAAACTTCAATGCGTTGGCATCGCAGTCGGCTCCATCGGTAAACTTGACGCCCTTCTTCAAATAGAAGGTGTATACCAAACCATCCGCACTCACATCCCAGTGATCCGCAAGCCAGGGGACCAATTCCGCTGTACCAGGCTTGTAATTTACCAATCCTACCAGGACGTTCTGTAGTACGTTCGTTGAAAGATAATCATATTGTTTTGCCGGATCCAAGGAAGTGATCTTGTCCGTTGTACCTATTACGATGTAATTTCGCTTTGCGACTGCTACGTTCGCCACCACTAGAACCAACAACACCACTAAACCGATCAACAGAATTCTTTTCATCTTTTCTCACCTCTTTGCATTAAGCAAATCGGCTTTTTCCTCCTCCTTTCCATTTTGAAGTTTTTATGAAAGCCTTTGTACTACTACTCATCCACCCTCTACCCATCTTTCACCCCCTTTTCTTTCACGATAAGCAATTCGGCGATCGTGCGATCTCGTCTACCGATTACCCATCGTATATCATTTGCTGATCATTTATTATAAACTAAAGATCACAATAATGCAAATCATCATGGGCTGTATAATAAAAAACGTTGATGGAGTGATTGGAGCAGAAGCATTTTGTTGTTTCGAGGCAGGCGTGAGTGTATCCTATACTTGATTCGGTTGGTTTTGCATCGGACCGCATCGAGTGTTCAGTAGGGAATATATCTTGATATGCATCCTACCGAATCGTTGAAGGAGAAAAAAGGTTTGTTTAGATTTTTATCAACACAGTTTGACATACAGCCATCATCATTATTCTATTAAAGCGTTGAATTCATCTTCATTTATCATCTTCACTCCTAAAGCCTTTGCCTTGTCGAGTTTGGAACCCGGAGATTCGCCTACGATAAGATAATCCACGTTTTTCGATACAGAATTTCCCACTTCTCCCCCTAATCTCGTTATCAATTCCTTTATCTCTTGCCTCTTATACCCTTTCAGCGAACCGGTTATAACGAATCTCAGTCCCTTTAATTTATCCTTTCTCTCTTCCACAATGCCAAGTGAGACACCGGCTTTCTTCAGCTTTTCTATTATCTCCATCGTCTTAGGTAGAGAAAAATATTTTACTATGCTCTCGGCAGTTTGTTCACCTATGCCTTCGATCTGTAGTAAAGATTCGATCGTAGCACTGGCTAAATTCTCCAGGGAGTGAAAATGTTGCGAGAGGAGAAGAGCAGTTTGTGAGCCGACAAAAGGGATCCCGAGTGCCGTTATGAGATGATCGAGAGATCTCCTTTTGCTTTCCTCGATCGCTCTCAACAGATTATCAGCGGATTTGGCGCCCATTCTTTCAAGCGAGATCAACTCATCGCGCTTCAGGTAATACACATCTGCGATATCTTTTATCAAACCCTTATCGACGAGGACCTCTATCAATCTCTCTCCCATTCCCTCTATGTTCATGCCTGCCTTCGATACGAAGGTCTTAAGAGCACCTTTCAACTTAGCAGGACAATGGGGATTCAAGCACCTGTACGCTACTTCGTCCGCCACCTTCCCTACATCACCACCGCATACAGGACATTTCTTCGGGATCTCAAATACCTGCTCTTCTCCGGTTCTTTCCTCTATTACAGGGCCTATAACCTTGGGTATCACCTCTCCTGCCTTTTCTAACAGGACGGTATCTCCTATCCTTATATCCCTCTCTCTTATGTAATCCATGTTGTGAAGCGTTGCCCGTTTAACGGTAGAACCCAATATATGAACCGGTTCCAGCTCAGCCACCGGCGTTAACACTCCAGTTCTACCGACCTGTACAGTTATCCCTACTAGCTTCGTCTTGACTTGAACGGCAGGGAATTTGTAGGCTATCGCCCATCTGGGGCTCTTCGCAGTGAACCCCAATCTCTTTTGATAATCAAAAGAGTTCACTTTTATAACCATGCCATCGGTATCGTAAGGTAGATCGAAGCGTTTTTCCTCCCATTCATCACAGAATGTCAATGCCTCCTCTATCGTGGAAGCCAATTTGCGATTCTTGTTTACCGCAAAACCCAATTCTTCCATGAATTCGAGAGCCTCTTGTTGTGTGTTAATACCATAACTTTCGGGAGATACGAGGGTGTAAACGAAAGAAGAAAGGTGTCGCCTTGCAACTTCTTTCGTATCCAATTGTCTCAACGTTCCCGCCGCGGCATTCCTGGGATTTGCAAACGGAGGAAGCCCTTCTCTTTGACGCTGGATATTTATCTCGTTGAATTGCTCACGTAACAGATAAACTTCCCCCCGAACTTCTAACGAGAGATCCTTCCTCAGAACAAGAGGAATGGTGCGAACCGTCCTGAGATTTTCGGTAACGTTTTCCCCTATCTTTCCATCTCCGCGTGTTGCACCCAATACGAACCTACCGCCTTCGTATACGAGCCTTACCGCGAGCCCATCTATCTTCAATTCCACCACGTAATCTACATCGTTCACCGCCAGCAGACCCTTTATTCTTTCATCGAATTGACGGACCTCCTCTGGAGAATATGTGTTGGAAAGGCTTTTCATCTCCACCGGATGAACCACCTTCTCAAACCCCTCCAACACTTCAGCACCTACTCGATGAGTGGGAGAATTTGGGTCATCTAACTCGGGATATTCTTTTTCCAGGCGGATCAATTCCTCCATCATCGCATCGTATTCCGCATCCGTTATCACCGGCATGTTCAAGACGTAATATCGATAGTTGTGATAATTCAAATCCCTTCTAAGTTTTTCCACACGTTCTTTTACCTCTTCGGGGATCTCCCTCGACATACGACATCACACTCACATCATTTTCCACTCGTTACAGATACATTCTCCAGCCTGATATATGGAAATATGAAATTTTCTACCCTTTCAGTTTCAGAGGATATGGCAGATATATTCTTTAACGCCTCGTAGACGTTCCCGGATATCAACGTACCGGTGAGAGGCTTAACATACTCTCCGTTCTCGATGAGTTTTCCTCCCTTAACGACACCAGAGAACTTACCACTTATCGGGTCCACATTACCCGAGAATCTGTTAACCACAACTCCCCTTTTGGTTCCCTTTATTATATCTCCTATGCTGTCCTTTCCATTTTTAACGATGAAATTCGTTGGACCAATTGTGGGGATGGTACTGTAACCACCTCGTGCATGTCCTGTTGAGGCAATTCCTTCATTGTTTGCCGTATACGTATTGTAGAGGTAGGTCGTGAGTTTACCGCCTTCTATAACCTTCAAGACTTTATGTGGCAGTCCTTCTCTATCGAAGGAAGAACTACCGAGGCCGTATTCCAAATTTCCATTGTCTTCAACCGTTAGCAAAGGAGAGGCAATCATCTTGTTCAACATCCCCTTAAATCTGCTCTTGTTCTTTTGAACGTTATCGGAGTTTATAGAAAAGGCTAACGGCATCCCTATTATACTGGCGGCAGCGTAGGGAGTTAATATCACACTTCCATTGAAGGATTCGCATGTGGTAGCACCCAGGCTTTCCACAACACTTTTCGCAAATTCCCTTGCCACCTTCTCGACGTTTATGTCCTTTACGAAATGTGTCCCATCGAATCTGTAATCGAAGGAAGAAACTTCATCACCGTCCACCGCCATGCCAAAGATTATGTACTCGAAGTTCGTTCTATCTTCTTTGCATTCTATTCCCTTGGAATTCACCACAGCCGAATGCGTTATATTGAACTTGAAGATGGCGCTATCTATGGTGATGCGACTGTCGAAATCCCGAGCGCTCATAACCAGCCTCCGTGCATGATCCATGGCATCGGACATAGAAAATCTCTCTCCTTCGGGATCGTATAACCCTTCCACCTCTGTGATGGTTTGGGGTTCCGGCAGAGAATTGGAGGGATCGGAAGGGCTCAATCTCGCTATGGAAACGGCATCATCTATACATTTCTCTACTTCTTTAGGGGAGAGGTCGTTGGAATTGGCAAAGCCCATTCCTTTGTTCTTAAAAACCCTTATTCCTACCCCTTCTCCTTCATTACTACTCACCAATTGCAGATCGTTTTTCTCGTATGAAACGGTGATCTCTCTCGAACCAGATAAATATACCTCAGCCTCCTCTACATCCTTCCTTAAAACTTTGCTCAACACTTCTTTTCCGAATTCCAAATTTCCTTTCATTCTTCTCACCTCTGACTCCCACCGATCTTAACCCTACATCTCAGATAGGGACCTCCAGCATCTACCTTGGCAGGTTGGATTTTTCCACAGTATCCTGCCCCCAGCCCCCACTCGAAATCATCGCTAACCATGTCCACGGATTTAAGAACATCAAACGCCTGTCCCGAGATCGTTACGTTCTTTACAGGTGTTGTAACCTTCCCGTTTTCTATCTTATAACCCTCTAAAACTCCGAACATGAACTCAGCATTTGCGTCTGCCTGTCCCCCTCCTCCTAAACCCTTGAAGAGGTATCCATCCTTCGTTGCCTTTATCATATCATCCAATTTAGATGTACCAGGTGCTATGTACGTGTTTCTCATCCTTATGATGGGTTCATCGGAGTAGGTGAAGGCGCGGGCATTGCCCGTTGGTTCCACTCCAAATATTCCAGCACTCTCACGATTGTGGAGATACGATTTCAATATTCCCTTATCTATCACGATAACATCCCTTGCCTCTGTTCCTTCATCGTCTACAAGTGTTAAGCCAGCCGCCTTCGGGTCGATAGAAGCCTTACCACTATCGATGAGTGTTACCAACTCACTTCCCACCTTTTCTCCGATCTTATCCTTCGCTATGGAACCGGAGAGGACGAAATCTGCCTCAACGGTGTGTCCTATTGCCTCGTGCGCCAGAACACCGACCAAAGACGGGTCGAGTATCACGATCGCTTCACCACCTTCGGGTTCTTTGGCTCTCAATTTGTTAACGGCTATTCTAACAGAGCGTTGAGCGAGCTCTTCAGGTGATTCATACTTGAATAACTCTCCCCATCCGCCGGTTACACCAGCGGATGCATACCCCATCTGCATCTCACCGTCTTCGGCAGCCACACTCAGGATTCTGAATTCCGGTTTTACGTCAAGTATGTGTACATGGGCACCATCGGAATTAACTATGTACTTTTCGTCTATCATTTCAGAATACACACAGCTCGCGGAAATCACATGTTTGGATATGGCATGTGCCTTCTTCTCTGTATCGAGGACGAGTGTTATCTTCTCATCCACATCGTGGGCACTGACATCGTTCGTTACAGTGGGACGAAATTCTCCTCTTGCAAGTCCCGAAGCGGGCAAAGAAGAGACCTTTTTCTTTTTCAGAGAATCCGAGTGTTCCGCAGCACTCTTCGCCTCCTCAACTGCTTTCCATATTCCATCGATAGAAAGTATGCTCGTACTCGCAAAACCCCAACATCCCTTTACGAGTGTGCGAACTCCTACTCCCGTGTAGATCGACGTGGAGGCATTAGAAAGTTTACCATTCTCTGCTCTGAACGATAAGGCCTTTCTGGAGTGGAATCTTAGTTCTACCCAAAAATTCGTTTTTCCTACGATGCTATCCAGGATATCAAACATATGCATCTCTCCCTTGGGTTATTTGAAAAGGGTCATGCACCCATCATCGTATCGGACTGACGAAGGTGGTATGAAAACCACATGCTCGGGCTAAGTGCTCCTACGGCACCCAGAGTATCCTGCTTATCGCTGCTACCTTCCGGTCCTGACGAGGTTCACAGGGCTCTGCCGCGTAGGGCTTAACCGTCATCGCTGTTTGTTTTCATCGACCCTTCATCGGTCCTGCCTCCGATGGGAATTCAGCCCCGCTATAGCGGATTTCGGGAACAGGGAACCGCTAACTCCCCGCTTAGCATGACCCAAACAAAATTATATCACAATACATCTTCCATTTCTCTTACTTTTCCTTTGAGGTTAAGTTTTTCCGGATAGATTGGCAAATGTAAAAAGACAAGGATTTTGATCGCATCGAGTATTCGGTAGAAGGTATATTTCGTACAATGTATGTAGTAGTATTAGTAACAGATATTATGAGTGAGAGTGAAGGGTAGATCGT
>WFSK01000041.1 GCA_015486095.1 Thermotogae bacterium | reverse complement strand
ATCTACAAGTGTTTCTTTTATTCTCGATCTCGGAAATATGGTGTACTCCGGTGATCGTGCTAATTATAAAGTCCTGATAAATAAGATAAAAAGGATAAAGGAACCCTTTATTGCGATTCCAGGTTCAAGAGATCTTAGTGATGAAGGATATGGGAATTACAGACAGACGTTTGGGAGTTACGATTACAGTGCGGGTGTTGGAAATACCTTTTTCATCATGATGGATGATGCCAATGGAGAATTATCTGATCAGCAATTGAACTGGCTTTCCAACGAACTGAGATATTCCTCGATGTATTCACATCGCATCGTTGCTATGAATGTGCCTCCTTCCTGGATGGGTGTAGAAGGCATGAAACTTGAAAGAGATGTCTCGGAGAAATTAAAAAAGATCTTAGAAACTCACAATGTGGACCTGATGATCTCCACGGGAAGCAAGCCAACAACTGGCTTGAGCTCGTCGATCCGTTATGCACTGGTTGGGGGAGATGGATATTTGAAAGTAACGGTAGATGGAGCGAGGATCTTTGTGGAAACGAGGGAGTTAAATTCTTCCAAAAGTAAATTCGAAAGGACTATGGAAGCAGTTTCAATATATCTCTACTCGCTTCTGATTCTTCAATGGCCTTCGATCGGGATCATCGGTTCTGGGATCTTAATAATATGGTTTTTATGGGAAAGGTATAAAATAATTTTCGAGATCGAGAAAAAAGAGGATACAAAGAAATAGAATTCTTAAACGTGGTGGCAAAAATAAATATATAAACAGGGGAGGCAAAAGAATGTATTTCAACATGATAGCTAATTTTGTCTACATATCCTTGTTCTTTGCACTTGCCGTGATACTCAAGAAATATATTCCTATTTTGAGGAGATTTATCATACCAAATTCTATCGTAGCAGGATTTTTCGGACTTCTTCTGGGTCCAAATGTTCTAAACGTGATCCCATTGGATTTCAACTCCCTCGGACGCGTGGTATATCATCTTATGGCAATAGGGTTCATAAGTCTGGCATTGAGGAATATCAGGCGAAATAGCAAGATAAACGCGGTTAATTCAGGTTTTATAATAGTTTCAACATACCTCTTTCAGGGAATAATAGGTTTTTCTTTGATGCTTCTCTGGAATGAGATCGATCCAAACGTCTCTCCTCTGATAGGTATGTTACTGCCATTGGGGTATGGACAAGGGCCAGGTCAGGCATATTCGATAGGTACACAATGGGAAAAATTGGGCCTTCGATCAGGAGGAGAGATCGGTCTTGCCATAGCCGCATCGGGTTTTGTTTGGGCAACTGTCGGAGGAATAATCGTACTGAATTTGTTGTTGAGAGGAAACGAGAAGAAGGAGATCAGAGTAAAGAGTGTATATAAAAAACCCGTTGAGGTAAAGGATTTTGAATTTGCAGATATGGATGGTATGACGATACAGCTCGTCATTGTGGGAACGATTTATCTTATCACATACATTCTCTTGAGAGTCTTAGGAATGGGACTCATGGAATTTGGGAACTTCGGTTATACATTCGCAACGGTTCTATGGGGATTTCATTTCGTTTTTGGAGCACTTATAGCTTTAGGATTCAGGAATATGTATATAAAACTTCACGAGAAGGGCGTAGCCAAAGAAAATTACTTGAACAACTTTCTTCTTCAGAGGATTGCTGGTGCCGTATTCGATTTTATGGTCGCAGCATCCATAAGTGCTGTGTCATTTAAAAAGGTAAGCATGAACTTTTGGCCGATCTTCGTACTCACGTTCCTTGGTGGGCTTTTAACCTATCTCTATCTTTCTTTTGTAATAAAGAAAACTGTGAAGAAGTACATATCCGAGAACATCATAGCCTTCTACGGAATGCTAACGGGTACTATTTCAACAGGGATGGCGTTGTTACGAGAACTCGATCCTGGATTTGAAAAAGGTGTTGCAGAAAATTTAGTCTTCGGAAGTGGCGTCTCTATCTTTATTGGTTTGCCATTGATCGCAGTACTGAACATCCCTGCCCTTGCCCTCACTACAGGAGATCATTCTTATTATCTTTATACATTTCTTGGAATAGGTATTTACGCTGCTCCTCTGTATTTCATTTGGTTCAGAAAGAGAAAATGATACATCACTCACCTCCCGATCGCCTTTTCGCAAAAACCATATTCAGAAATTGATATATTAAAAAGCTGGATGTATTCGTACGCAATCTTATTACCTGGTTGTCGTATATGAATTCAAGAATTCTCTTGAGAAATGTGGTTACACCCGTTATTTTATCATATAAATAACGTTGTTCGCCCACTTGCAAAGCAAATCTCGTTAAGCGAACACCACCTTTTATCCTTCCCAAACGCTTTCCTGTCCGCAGTTCACTTACTTCCAGTACCCCCTGTTCCAACTCAAAGGAATCATTTTTTGAGAAAGTTTCCCAAAGTATCTCTTTTTGCTGTGGGACAT
>WFSK01000040.1 GCA_015486095.1 Thermotogae bacterium | reverse complement strand
GACTCAGGGATATCACGTCGGACTGTGACGAGCGTCCTTCCTGCACGCCGTCACATTCGAAACCTCCTGTTTCTCACCGCCGTGATACCTTTCCCTCGTCTTCGCAACCACTTACAGCACTTCGCACATCAAGATACTACGATCTTTGTCAAGAGGAAAACATAGATTTTTATCCTTCGTTTTGTCCTTTGTAATGTGATTTATTCAGGTATATCTGATGGGCTATGAGAAGGAGTTTTCTCATACAGGCTACCAATGCAACTTTGGGTTTCTTATGATTATCATTTACAAGGTGTTTATAGAACATCCTTATCCTGTCATTATGTTGGATGCTGTTCATACAGGATAAGTATAGGATCTTTCTAAGCATTGGGTCTCCAGTCCTGCTTATCCTTGTTCTTCTGTTTACTGAAGTGCCTGATTGCTTCTTTACCGGGTCCAATCCTGAAAGAGCAATTATTTCATTTCTGTTTGCATCGGGATACTTTTTAAAGAGATACAGAAGAACTGTTGCAGAGATTAGTCCAATGCCAGGAATAGAAAGAAGGTTTTCGAAATCTTCTTTTACCTCTGGATTGTCCTTTGCAAATGCTTTCATATCCCTTTCTAAAGATGCTTCCATTCGCTTAAGGCGATTCGTTTCTTTCACTATCATTCTCTTTAGGTTAGAGTTAACTCCACTTCTGTACTCCATAGAACTTAGATGATTTGAAAGCATCGTCCTCATCTTCTGTATGATCTCATAGCTATGGATGAATGCACCTAACTGCTCCTTTACCTTATCAATAACAGGAATGGAGAACTCCTCTTTGTTCAGCAAAACGTGAAATCTGTACAGCATCTTAGCATCAATAGTGTCTGTCTTTGACCTGTTGCCCAATGCCTTTGCAAAGTGAGCACTCTTCTTTGGGTTAATCTCATAGACTCTTATCTTTTGATCAGAGGCAAACTCACGGAGATAATTTGAGTAAGGCCCTGTGGGCTCGTAGATCAATTTCACATTATCATTCCATCTTCTTCCATAGTCCTCCTTGAGTAGCTTCTTAAAGGTTTTCATCCCCCTTTCATTTAGGACTCCATACTCCTTTTCTCCATCAAAAACTTTTAACGTTTGCTTTGAAACGTCGATACCTATATAATTGTTCATAGAGACCTCCTTTCTTTTTATGAGGAGAGTTTGTGTTGGGTTGCCCTTCCATAAACGTTTCATTTCGTAATAACGCAAGCTGGAAGGTAAACCTTCCGCTTCTGATACTACCCAAACTTTGGAAGGGCGATCCATCTTGATTGCAAGCTAATGAGAAATACTCATTGCTTCAATATACACCTACGATCTACCCTTCACTCTCACTCATAATATCTGTTACTAATACTACTACATACATTGTACGAGATATACCTTCTACCTCATGGAGTTTAGTGGTGTGCATCGAGATATACCTCCTACCGAATTGTTGAAGGAGAGAAAAATATTGCTTAGATCTTCATCAACACAGTTTGACGTAGAGTTATGCACGAATTGCATCACGAAGAGTTACTATTCTCGGAGATTACCTTACACAATTTTTAGGTTACTTGAAGATCGTGCATGCTCATTAAAGTGTTGAATTGAAGATCGGTTCAAGTCCTTGCGCTCTTTCCTTTAATTGCTCTATTTCTTCCTCCGTTATTGGTGTGAAATTCTCGGCTATGTCCACGGCCATTGGAAAGAGTCTTTCATCTCCAGATGGAATTGCTGCAGTAATGGGTTGAGATAACGTATATCTTAAAGATAAACTCGCAAGTTCAGGGTCTTCTATCGGCGTATACCAGCTTTTTGGATGGTCTTTATCGTCTTCGCGTTTGGTCGTTAAGGCAAAAGCCTTTATTGCGAGAATTCCCATGTTCTTCGATCTCGCCTTTTCTATAACGGGTGGTCCGAAGTGCGCTTTGAAGACCAGAACCCAGTTTATCGGAAAGAGGATGGTATCGAAATCGAAGGCATCGATGAGTTGAATTGCGATCTTATCAGAGTGTGCCGAAAAACCTATGTATCTTATAAGTCCTTCTTTTTGTGCTTTGACAAAGGCTTCGAGTGCTCCGTTTGGTCCCAACGCCTTATCGAAATCCTCCTGAGTCGTCATCGCATGAAGCTGGTAAAGATCGAAATGATCTGTTTTGAGACGCTTCAAGGATTCTCTCAATTCCCTTTCGGCTCCACTTTTTGTCCTTTCCTCTGTTTTACACGCGAGAAAGATCTCATTTCTTCTTCCCTTTAAGGCGTTTCCAAGTTTTATTTCGGCATCACCGTAGCTTGGTGCAACATCGAAATAGTTTATTCCATGTTCTATCGCTTCTGCAACGATCGAATTGGCAACTTTTTGCTCGAGATACATCACGGTAACACCACCTACTCCAAGAATGGAGAGCATTTCATTGGTCTTTCCCAATATTCTTTTTTCCATTAAAATATCCTCCTTTGTGCAATCATTATTCTAATTATACTATCAAATTCGAATGTAAATATTTAAGTATGGTAGAATGAAATGGTAAGTTACCAAAAGAGGGCGTATGAACTGTAAGGAAGAAAACGAGGATGGAGAGATTCGCAAGATTAACGTTAAAGTATAAAAAGCAGATAATATCTACGATCGTGCTTCTGAATCTCGTTGCCCTGTATATAGTTCTTACCAGATTTGCGATATCGGGTGATGTACTATCCTTCTTCAGAACGGGCTTCAAAGAATCCGAGGAATTCAAAACTATAAGTAATAAGTACAGGGGATTGGACGTGATCCTCATCGGCATAGAGAAAACGGATATTACTTCCGAGGAAAACTTAAAACGGGTTTACAAACTCCTCGATGATCTCCATAGAATAAAGGGAATAGCTTACATCAATTCTTTTGTTCCGACCAGGATCTTGAAGGGAATATCTTTTCTAAACGTCGATTACAAGAATGTGGATAAATTCTACCCGGATGTTATCACCTTTATGAAGAGGAGCAACAATTCTTTATATAAGAAGGGCCTGGGATTATTGACTGTACAACTGAGAAATGGAGTCGATTCAAATAAAGTGATCGAACGGATCATGAAAGTAACGAAGAAGTACAGTTTCGATTTTCATTATTCTGGAAGTAAGGTAATGGACTACTATGTAAATAAATATTTGCTTCTGATCATCTTTTTGATAATACCTGTGGTTATTTTTCTGATCTTGTTCATCTTTAAATTGAGTTTGAAGAATACCAAAGCTGTGATTCTTTCCATTGCGCCTGCTGGTTATGCGGCGCTATGGACATTCGCGTATATATTTATTTCGGGAGCTTCTATGAATCTTCTCACGATCGTAACACCGCTATTTGTGATAGTTATGGGAAGCGCAGATGCACTCCACTTTGTATCTCATTACATTGAAAACAGGAGGAAATTCATCGAGAAGGATAAAGCGATAGTCGAGAGTATGAAAATGGTAGGGATTCCGATGTTGATGACTACCGTTACAACGATGGCAGGGTTCCTATCTCTGGAAGTATCGAGTGTCCTAGCGGTAAGGCAAATGGGGTATTTTGCTGCTGTAGGAATAGCCTTTGCAGGTTTGATCTCATGGACCTTTATACCTTCGGTCTTGGGGTTAACCGATCTCTATGTGAAAGAGGATAAGAGAACACAACGCCTGAATCTTACAACCTTCTTTCTGAAGGCATATAAAAGACCTAAAGCGGTTCTGCTCGTTTTTCTTCTGCTACTCTTCTTTTACAGGAGTGTTAAATACGCTCTGAAGGGTATCATTCCGATTCTGTTTACTCTCACTGTCTTCTTTGGCTTTCTTAGACTCTCACGCTTCAATCTAAACGTGGTAATAGCGAATATAGCCTCCATTGCTATAGGTG
>WFSK01000039.1 GCA_015486095.1 Thermotogae bacterium | reverse complement strand
CTCGAATATGAGCTCATAACGAAGGGAATATCTGAAGACGAAAGGATAGTCGTAACGGAGAAAGGGCGCAATACAAGAGTTATCGTTCCATTTCCTACCAGACATACCGCAAGAGAAAAGAGTTTTGGATACAATTTAATAGAGGAGAGAACAAGATTGAAAAAAGAATTTCGAGGTTTGTCCGAGGAGGAAATAGTAAAGATAATAAAAGCCAAAGGCAGAGATTACGTAAGTGAAGTGTATGAAAAGAAATTGTTGAGCGTGAGTGGGGATTGTTTGCCTATAGATGCAAAGTATGTTCAAGACACCGATATGCTACTCCATGAGGCTACCTTTCTTACCCCAGAAGATAGGAAGGGAGAGAGTCATTCTACCTTAGATGAGGCGATCGAAGTAGGCAGAAAGGCAAGGGTAAAAAAGCTCATCCTGTATCATATATCGAGTAGGTACGAAAGGGATATAAAAGAAACGATCGCAGAAAAGAAAAAGACCACGAATATACCATTTGATATCTTCTACGTCATACCTGGAAAAATATTCGTTCTTTAAAAAGAAAGGAGTTTTGATATGAGAATACAACTGCTAACACCGTTTTGGTATTGGATAATATTAGCGATAGCATTTGCTGTGGGTGAAGTTTTCACTGCAGGATTCTTTCTTCTATGGTTTGGAATCGGTGCTACCATAGCTGCAGCCGTGAGTTTGACGTTCCCTCAGTTCTGGGTACAGATCGCCACATTTCTATTAACATCTTTCGTATTCGTTATATTCAGCAGACAAATAGTGAGTAAGACGTATAGGAAGCCTCCGAAACAGATCAGAGTGGAGGATATAATCGGAAAGGAGGCAGTGGTAATAAAGGATATCGGCATGGAAGAAATGGGTAAGATCAAGGTAGGAAGCGATATATGGCGTGCCATATCCAAAGACGGTAAATCTATAGGAAAAGGGGAGATGGTAAAAATACTAAAAGTCGAGGGAACGAAGGTAGTAGTGGAAAAGATGGAGAAAAAGGAAGGAAAGGAGATGAAAGAGAAATGATGTATTTAGTTTATTTGTTGTTGTTTTTGTTTGTCGTTGTATTAGCGGCAAAAGGTATAAAGATCGTGAGGCCTTTCGAACATGGCCTCATAGAAAGGCTGGGTAAATTTCAAAGAGAGGTGAAATCTGGACTCAGATTCATAATACCTTTTATCGAGCGGATGATCAAGGTGGATATGAGAGAAAAGGTTATAGATGTTCCACCCCAGGAGGTTATAACACGCGACAACGTTGTGGTAACTGTCGATGCAGTGGTGTATTACATGATCACGGATGCGTTTCGTGTGATCTACAATGTTAAGAGATTTCAATTCGCTGCGTTGAAGCTTGCACAGACGAACCTGAGAAACGTTATAGGTGAATTGGAACTCGACCAGACACTCACATCTCGTGAGAGGATAAACATGAAGCTCAGAGATGTGTTGGACGAGGCAACGGATGCATGGGGTGTGAAAGTAACCCGTGTAGAGATAAAGAAGATAGATCCTCCAAAAGATATCACAGATGCCATGAGCATGCAGATGAAGGCGGAGAGGACCAAACGTGCAGCGATATTGGAGGCAGAAGGTGTAAAGCAATCCGCCATATTGCAAGCGGAAGGAAAGAAGCAAGCGGCGATATTGGAGGCAGAGGGAAAGGCAGAAGCCATAAAGAGGGTCGCAGATGCAGAGAAGTACAAATTGTCGATAGAGGCAGAAGGAGAGGCGGCTGCCATACTCAAAGTCTTCGACTCGATACACTCCGGAAAACCCACCAACGACCTGATCGCAATAAGGTATTTGGAGGCATTAAAATCGATAGCAAACGGTAGGGCAACCAAGATATTCTTGCCCATGGAAACATCGAGTCTCCTCGCAAGCATCGGTTCTTTGAAGGACCTCTTCGCAGGGCCCTCACCTGATGCCGGATCTACCGAAGAAAAGGGCGAGGAATAGAAAAAGGTCAAATGATAAAGTTCGGTACAGGTGGATGGAGAGCCGTAATAGCGGAAGATTTTACCTTCGATAACGTTAAGCG
>WFSK01000038.1 GCA_015486095.1 Thermotogae bacterium | reverse complement strand
GGTATATAGATAACGTCGAAATGAAAATCATCAACATCGGGTGGGTATCCTGGCAAAAAATATCGTTGAAGCTTATGTGCTAACCGTATTTCTTTCTCATCCTTTTCTATCAACATAACCTCCTCTATGGTTCTTGTATCTCTTCTTATCTTCGTACATTTTGCTATCCGCTATCCTTAGCAGCTCTTCGGGATCCTTCGCGTCCTGGGGATATGTAGCGACTCCTGCACTAATAGATAATTTTAAGGCATCATCTTTTCCTTTCATCAATGGAAGAGCAGATATAGCTTCTTTCAGTCTATTCATCTTATTAACGGCTCCATCTCGTTCGGTTTCGTTCATCACTATACAGAATTCATCTCCTCCATATCTACCCACTGTATCTGATTCTCTCGTATTCGATTTAATGATTTGCCCTATGGTATACAATACTTCATCACCTACACTATGACCAAAGGTGTCGTTTATGAGCTTGAAATCATTTACATCTATCATTATTACACTCAACGGATGTCTGTACCTCTTTGCCCTTTCAAAATCTCTTTTATATAATTCTTCGAAGTACCTTCTGTTATTTATACCTGTGACACCATCGATCCTCGATAATTCAGTTACTTTTTCTAACAATGTGACATGCTCTATTGCAAGAGATACCTGTGTTGCATAGTAATCGAGAAAACTGATTTCCCTCCCATTTAATTTTAAATCCTTGAAAGCCAGAAGAAGATATCCAAATATTACCCCTTTGTTCGATAACTCCACCAGGATCAAGAATCTGGTTAGGCTATGGAGAGATTTAGAGATATATCTCATACCCTCTGAGGACAACTCTGCGATCCTGACTTTTCCTAATCTTTGCTCTTTTTCGATAAATTCACTTCCCGATTCGATGGCTGAAATGGGAATAGACAACTTTATCACAGTATCCATAGACCTGATGGACGACCTTTCCTCCTTCATGAACAACACGTTCAGTACACCGGGAAAGAAGTTCTTTGAAAAACCCACAGCATTACTCAATACTTCCTTCAACGAAGTCTTCATGAAGAGTTCATTCGTAGTATGCAGAAGGATATCCAATTCCTGATTAAATCTCAAAAGCATCTGGTTTTGTCTTTCATATTCATCCCTCAGGTGTTCCAGTCTGTAAATCCTATCGGCACTTAAAACAGTCTTCAGGAGACCAATCCTCGTGTAATCATCATCTAGTATCTTGAATACTTTTAGTTTTATTAGCTGATTTAAGGTAGAAAGGGGTATATCATTACAATTCACTACGATCTCCTGCGCCAAAGGGTCTAATTGTTTTATCTTATGAACATACTTGAGAAGATCATCTCTTAGAGCTTCTGCGTTTAAGATGGCTACAGTGAAATCAAAATCACCTATTTCATTTATATTCTCAACGACCTTTACTTTCATTCCTTCCCGTTCAAGCATCGTTTTCAACCTATTAGAAGACCTATTCTTATCTATTAGTAATATAGAGATTACACGCTTGATATGCTCGGAATCGATCCCACTATCCTCTAAAACTCTTTGTATTATATTCTTTATCTCTTCGTCGGTAGATTCTTCCAGGTATATTATCGCTTTAGCACCTGCAGCAGCGGAAAACTCGTCCAGCACAATACTATGATTCATGTTCGTTATGAGTATAACAGGTATATTCTCTCTCCATATCTTTCCGGATGAAACAAATCGACATATTTCCAATCCATCTATCCCTTTTATGTTAAGTTCAGCAAGTATTAATTCAGGTTTTATTGTTTTCGCCTCATTTAACAACGCTATTTCCCTTGTAACGATCCTCACATCATAACTCGATCCTTTAAGAATACCTTCGATTCTGGAGGAGGTTTTTTTGTCGGATGACAAAACGAGAAAGTGTTCCATCAGTATTCACTCCAGGGCTATGAGGTAATAATAATATGGTTGTCCTCCATCATAAACTTCTACATCTACATTCGGATATTTAGCTTTTAATCGCCCTTCTAACTGCTTTGCTTTATCAGGAGACACATCTTTACCAAAATATATACTTATGATCTCAAAATCGTTGGAATAAGCAGCAGAGATCGTATCATACGCAACATCATTTATATCCTTTCCTTTGCTGAAGAATTCGTTTCCAATGAAACTCATTACATCTCCTTTTTTAACATCCGTTCCTCCTATGTTGCTGTCTCTTACTGCATAAGTTACTGCTATAGTCTTTATAGATTTATACACATTCTTCATACTCTTGAGGAGCTCATCTACTTCCAGATTCTTATCGAAAGCTACTAAAGCAGCTATTCCTTCCTGAACGTTGCACGTTGGAACAACGATAATATTCTTGGAATTCTCTACCTTGTTCAGGTGCTTTGCACTCATTACGACATTCTCGTTATTAGGAAATATGAGGATAGTATCTGCATTTACCTTATCTAATGCCTCTTTCAGATCTGCTATACTCGGATTCATCGTTTGCCCACCGTTGACGATCTGATCCGCTCCCAGTTCTTTGAATATACGTTCGAATCCTTCGCCTGCTGATACCACTATTATCCCATATTTTTTTCTCTCATCATTTCCAGTAAGTCTAACTCTTCTATGTTGCAGGCTCATGTTATCTATCTTCGTCTTCAACAGTTCACCCCATCTTACCCCTTCTTCGATGACAGAACCCGGATGATTCGTATGAACGTGTATTTTGATCATATCATTCATCTTTACTACCACAATAGAATCTCCATACTCCTCCAACTTTGCCCTTATCTCTTCTTCAGAAACCTTTTGAGTGTTATCCTTCACCATAACCTCTGTACAATACTTGAACTTAAGAGGTTCACCGGAAGGCATAGCATTTATTTCAGGTAATTCTTCTCCCTTCTCTTCTAAGAAAATAGGAACTTCTACCTGTTTTCCAGACGCACCTTCATAAAATCCCTCTATTATATACGCCAAGCCTTTTGCACCCGCGTCTACAACGCCAGCAGCCTTTAGCTTGGGTAACATACCTGGTGTTTTTTGTACTATCTCCATAGATATATCGAATAAAGTTTTGAAAAAGGCCTCGAAATCCTCATCTCCTTTGAAGCTCTTTTTAGCACTTGCGGCCAGAAGTCTGATCTCAGTCAATATCGTACCTTCTACGGGTT
>WFSK01000037.1 GCA_015486095.1 Thermotogae bacterium | reverse complement strand
CCGATGCACTCAAAACATCCTGTTTTTCGCCAATATGCTACCTTCCTCCAGCTTCACAACCGTTCACAGCACTCGCACATCGAGATATGCCTCCTATCGTCTTGCTTAGATCTTCATCAACACAGTTTGACATAGAGCCTCTCAGGCAACTTTGCCAAAATGAAAGTGTCATTTGCTCGAGTGTATCCCGGGCATTGTGTCTTGACATTGATAGATTTTGCCTCACAATACTCGTTACCAAGTTATGCCTTCAACCTGACAGGAAATGCGGTACAGCATCTCATGGAGATTTATGGCCTGGATGATGGTGATTTGATTTTCACTTTTCTTGAAGTCGTGTTACTACCGAATTGCCATAGGAGCACACAAAGGAAGAAAGCTGTGACAAAGAAGACTATGGATGGCCCTGAAGAAGTATTTAAATAATATGAAAATGCTATTCCTGAAAATATAGAAATTATTCCAGATATAACGGATATCGCTATTATCTTCATAAAACTCTTCGATAACATCTTAGCACTGGCAGAAGGAACTATCAGGATAGACCCTGCAAGTACAACTCCTACGAGTTTTACTACGGTTATGATGGATAACGAAGTTATTACCATGAAGATATAATAGTCCCATCCTATAGGTACACCAGTGATTTTTGCAAAATCTTCATCGAAGGTTAGATAAAGCATGGCACGTCCACGAAGTATCAACCAAACCAACACGACGATAAGAACTATTAGTGCAAAGAGTATATCGTATTTCGATATAGCAAGGATATCTCCAAACAAGTATCCCATTATGTTTATATGGTACCCTTTCGAAAGGTTTATTAAAAATATACCCAATGCCATAAAGAATGTATATACTGTCCCGATCGCGGAGTCTTCCGATATTTTTCCCGTTCTGCTAACCAAACCTATGAGAAAGCCCAAACCCATCACGATTAAAACTGACATCAATGTAGGTGAGAGCCCAAGGATTATTCCAAGAGCTATACCAGCCAGAGCCCCATGAGAAAGTCCAGCACCCATAAAAGACATCTTTCTGAAAACCAGAAATGGACCAACGATGCCCGTGATGATCGCTACCAATGTTCCAGCAACGATTGCCCGTTCCATAAAGCTATAATTTAAAAATTCAAACATCATTATCTTCCTCCTGGGGTAGATGATAGTGTTTTACAAGATGTATGTTAGGTCCGTAGAGTTCCTTTATTTCGGGCTCAGCGAGTAATTTTGCTATACACTCACGTGATACCATCGTTTTGTTTATACACATGATGTTTTCGGCATATGCCGTCGTGAATCCCATATCGTGACTGGCTATAAGTATGGTGAGAGCATGTCTTGCTCTCAAGGAATTGAGCATCCTATAAAATCTCGATTGAGCCCTCGAGTCCATGCCAGTAAGAGGTTCATCCAACAGCATTAGTTTCGATTCAGTAGCAAGCGCACGAGCAAGTAATACCCTTTGCTGCTGGCCTCCGCTGAGCTCTCCTATTGGGACATGTGCATATGTCTCCATATTAACCTCTTCAAGAAATTTCATTGCCTTTTCTCTTCTCAATTTACGAGATTCCTTGGTACCGTATCTACCCATTTCTACCACTTCGATGGCAGTCATCGGAAAATCATATACCGTCTCCCCACGTTGGGCAAGATATCCTATCGAATGTCTTTTAAGATACTCATGTGATTCGATTCCGTAGATCTTTATCTTCCCCTTAAAGGGAACAAGACCGGCGATTGCTCGAATTAAGGTTGTCTTACCGCCACCGTTTGGTCCCATCAAAACATGTAATTTTCCCTTTTCCAATTTCATCGAAACGTTCGCTATCGCCTCTTTCTCTCCGTAACGAACGGAAACCGAATCTAATATTAGTGCATATCTATCCATTCCAGATCACCACCCATCAGTATTTAAGCTAAGAAAGTTTGTTACAACACAGATTCATTCTCAAAGGGGAAGTTTCATTAATCCCCATTACATATTCATTTGAGAGCCTTCAAGAATCCGTTGGCTATGCCTTCGAGCAATTCGAAGTAATCAAAAGTAGAAATGGGATTCAATTTTACTATATCAACATGGGCCTCGGCTGCTACGGATTCAGTGAGTTTAGATGGTGTCACGAGGTCTCCGATTATTGCCTTTATATGTTCTTTCTTTATTATATCCAATATCTTTTTATAACTCTTTGGACCTATACTTCCTCCTGCTCCTGTTTCAAGGAAATATTCTTTGCCAAGGCCATAAGCACGTGCGAAGTAATCCCAGGCAGGATGTTGCGCGATGAAATCACGTCCCTTTATCGGCATGAGCTCGTTTCTCAGTTGTGAGTCAAGAGAGTTCAATTTTACGAGAAGTCTTCCCAGATTTTTAGCAAAAACAAGATCATCCCTTGGATCGAGTTTCATCAAGAAATCACATATATTCACACATATTAACTCGTATAACTTAACATCGAGCCATATGTGAGGATTATACGCATTTGCCTTCCCTATAACCAGATGGGAGAGTCCATCGGATACGTTGAGTACAGGCAAAGATGAATTTATAGATCTGACTTTATCGGTGATCCAGTCATCCATCCCCAGCCCTAACGCTACGAAGCCCGAAGCTTTCGAGATCCTCAATAATTCTGCTGGGGTAGGAGCATAAGTATGAGGATTGTCTCCTGCTTTTACGAGTATATTGACCTTAACTGTATCTCCCCCTATCTCTCGGATCGCATATCCAAGGGGAGGTATGGTCGTCACGATTGAGAGTTTCCCAAAAGAATACAAGACTATGAACAAAAATACTATGGTCAAAATTGTATATCTCTTCATAAGGAACACCTCGTCCAGACATCTTTTCAGATAGAAAAACAACAACACTGCCGCCTCAAGAGTGAGTATGAGCAAAACAGCATAACATAAAATCTTCATTCTTCATCACAATGTGTATACGGCAATCCTTTCGACGTAATCTATTATCTTTTTATTTATATATGGACCTTAAAAACACCTCCTTGACATATAACTTTGTATTATTATATCATATCTGTGTACAAAATCAAGTACAAAATAAGTACAAATTTTTGTTAGAATGTGAGTCTGAGGAATGGAGGAGAAGCATGAGTGTAAGATGTCCGTTGTGTGGAAAGGAATTCAAGGATGGAAGGGGACTTGCAGGACATCTGAGGATCCATCATCTACAAGTAGTTCCAACGAAATCACAGAGGATCAAGGCGAAGATCGATGCCCTCGAAAAGGAGAATCGTGAATTGAAACAAAGAATCGTTGAACTCGAGGAGAAAAATAGGGAACTTACTGAGAAACTCGAATCGTATAGTAGAAAGAAAAAAGAAGGCAGAGATGTATAGATAGAAGTCGAATTCGCATTTATGGTAAAATTGTATTGTCTGTAGGAAAGTCATGAAAAAGTCTTTTTAGGAGGTGTTCGCCATTACCAACGATAACGATATCTTAAAGGACTTCAGGAACATAGGTTATAAGGATTTTTCAGATTCAAAGGATGAACAAGCTATGAAGGAAGCACTCGATAAAGTAGCAAAGGAATTCGGTAAGGTGTATCCCATCGTCATAGATGGTGAGCGTTATGCGAGAGATGAAAGGATAACGTCTATCAATCCTTCCAACTTGGACGAGTGCGTGGGATATGTTTCTAAAGCAGATGAGAAGATGGTAAACCTTGCTCTTGATACGGCAACAAAAAGGTTTGAAGAATGGAAGTTTGTGTCACCAAAAGAACGAGCAGAATATCTGTTCAAGACTGCAGAGATAATGAAAAAACGCAGATTCGAGTTGGATGCCTGGATGGTGTATGAGGTTGGTAAAAATTGGATAGAAGCGGATGCAGATACTGCTGAAGCGATAGATTTTCTGGAGTATTATGGTCGTCAGATGTTGAGGTATGCTGAAGGGGTACCGGTTGTACAAATACCTACCGAAAAGACGGAGTTCGTCTACATTCCTCTCGGTGTAGGAGTAGTTATTCCTCCCTGGAACTTCCCTGCTGCCATCCTCACTGGTATGACCTCAGCTGCGTTGGTTACTGGCAATACCGTTGTACTAAAGCCAGCCTCTATTGCTTCTATCATAGGCTATAAGATCTTCGAGATGTTCGAAGATGCAGGGATACCCAAAGGAGTATTGAACTTTGTACCCGGAACAGGTCCTGAGATAGGAGACCTGCTCGTTTCCAGTCCCAAGACACGCTTTATCAATTTCACGGGTTCCAGAGCAGTGGGTATAAGGATCAACGAGTTGGCTGCAAAAGTACAGCCTGGCCAAAAGTGGTTAAAGCGTGTTATATTGGAGATGGGGGGGAAAGACGCCGTTGTCGTCGATGAAACCGCGGACCTGGAGGCAGCAGCTGATGGTATCGTTGCCTCTGCATTCGGTTTCCAGGGTCAGAAGTGTTCTGCGGGCTCCAGAGCGATAGTTGTAAAAGAGGTGTACGATGAGGTTTTGGAGAAGGTTGTAGAAAAGACCAAGAAGTTAAAGGTCGGTGATACCAGATACAAGGAGACATATCTCGGTCCTGTATCAAGTAAAGAGGCGTTCGATAAGGTGATGAAATACATAGAGATAGGTAAAAAGGAGGCAAGACTCGTCTACGGTGGAAATCCGGTAGAGGGTAAGAATGGCTATTATATCGAACCCACTATCTTCGCTAATGCAGATAGAAATGCACGTATTTCACAAGAAGAGATATTCGGTCCTGTAGTTGCATTCATAAAAGCGAGTGATTTCGACGATGCCATGGAGATTGCAAATGGAACGGATTATGGGCTTACAGGTTCACTTTACAGTAGATCCAGAGAAAGAATAGAAAAGGCAAAAAAGGTGTTTCATGTTGGTAACCTTTATTTTAACAGGAAGTGTACCGGTGCACTCGTTGGGGTACATCCGTTTGGAGGTTTTAACCTATCTGGAACGGATTCTAAAGCGGGTGGCCCGGATTATCTTCTCTTGCTCATGCAAGGGAAATCTATCTCGGAAAAGATACGATAAATTAAGGTCGGATCTTGTATATTTCAAATTGTCATCGAAAGGATGTTATGAGGGCAAGCGAAAACGAAGATTTGTGTTGTCGAGAAACGGATGACAGTGGTGTTTATACGTTTATCAAAAACGTTTGAATCTATGGTTGACAAAGAATGAAATTAGCAATAAAATATAGTTGTGTTGTGACTGGGGTGGAGGAATGGTTGAACGAACGCTTGTATTCATAAAGCCAGACGGTGTTGAACGAGGTCTTGTAGGAAGGATAATAACACGGTTTGAGGATAAAGGTTTTAGAATAAGTGCGCTAAAAATGTTTCGCATGACACGAGGATTCGCTGAAGAGCACTATAAAGAACATGCTGGAAAGCCCTTTTTTAAAGCATTGATAGAATTTGTTACGCGAGGACCTGTTGTAGCCATGATCATTGAAGGAGAATCCGCCATTTCAACTGTGAGGAGAATGTTAGGGACAACGAATCCTTTGGAGGCAGCTCCAGGTACTATAAGAGGTGATTTTGCCATACAGACGACAGAAAACGTTATACATGCCTCCAGCGATGAGAAAGCAGCTCGAAGTGAAATAGAGCATTTTTTTACTGAAAAAGAGATAGATTCGGGTGCGTAGCTCAGTGGGAGAGCGCTTCCCTGACGCGGAAGAGGTCACAAGTTCGACCCTTGTCGCACCCACCAGAGGTCTTCCGTAAAGGGAGACCTCTTTGTATGAAGTGGTGGTGCAGTTGGCTGGATTTTTTGACAGCATGAAGAATGTGTTTTCCGAAGGTATGATAAGAAGGTGGGCACGCAGAGCAAAATGCGAAGCCGCCTATGATCACTTCAAGGCTGCAGACAAACTGGGTTCTCCCTCGAAGATCAAGTTCCCTTCTGGCGCACTTTCCTTTACCTTGATAAACCTTCTCAGAGGCTATAGAACGAGGATGGTATTCGAGATCAATCTTGATACTGTACTTCCATATTGGGCAAGTCGTCAATTCGATCCGAGGGATGTCTCATTTGAACCCCGAGCTCATACCCTTCTTTCTATGAATACCACCCACAGGAATTGGACGATACTTGGAGTTCCTGGAAAGCGTAACGAAGGAATAGTAGATGAACGTGGGTTGCTAACACCTTTCGCAAACGGCTGGTCTGTAGATGTCTGGTTTTCTGTAGATGGAGAGATGCACCCGTTCAGTAACGCTAAAGAAACCGTTGAGCAAGATATACCCGTGGACGATATTCCCTGTGTCAGGACTATGTTAAAGATGAAAGATGGTGTATGTACTCTGGAAGATATCGCTTATGAGGATTCCATATTTGAGAATATCTATGTTAAGGCATCATCGAAAAGGACATCTGTTTTCATCGTTATAAGACCTTATAATCCTGAAGGGGTAGCCTTTGTAAAAAACGTATCGTTCGATCCGCCCTGGATAATAGTAAACGATGAAAAAGCTATTAAAGTACCTGTTGCTCCATCTACTGTATACGTTGGAGATATGGGGAAAGAAGACGTAACGTTCAAGATAAAAAGAGGTATTAAATGGGATGGAAAGGTATTTGAATCTCCCTCTGAACTCGCTACCATAGCCTTCGAATATATCGTGGATGATGTTGAAAGGATATGGGATCTAACTTTAGAGATACCGATAAATTCTCCTCGATTGAAGGAAGAACATTTGACATCCACCTCCTTTCAATGGAAGGATATTTTGGATTTATCCCATGAGAAATGGAAGCAATTGATGGAAGGTAAAACCCGATTCTCTTTTCCGGATGAAAGAATCCAGAAGGCGATCGATGCAAATGTAAGGTATCTCTTATCTCTATACGATGGGGATACCGTAACTCCTGGCCCGGCAACTTACCACAGTTTTTGGTTTAGGGATGCCTCCTATCTTCTCAACTGTTTGGATGAGTTTGGCTTCGATGAGATCGTGGAAAACGTGCTCTCTCGATACTCCGATCTCCAGAAAGATGATGGTTCCTTCGTTTCTCAGGAAGGAGAATGGGATTCTACAGGAGAGGTTTTGTGGTCATTCTATCGGCATTATGAGTTATGTGGTGATAAGGCGTTTCTCGGAAGGGTATATCCGTTGATGTTAAGAGGTGTTGAATGGATAGAAAATCAGCGCATCGTTACCGATGAAGAAGGTATAAAAGGGCTACTCCCTCCTGGCATGAGTGCCGAGCATCTGGGTCCAAATGATTATTTCTATTGGGATGATTTTTGGGGGCTGGCAGGAATGTATGCAACCTTGAACGCCGCTTACGTCCTTGGAAAGACAGAGGATATAGGAAAACTAAACACACTTACAAATACATTCAAGAATGTCATACTGCGTTCTTTAGAATATGTTGAAAAGAAAACGGGTGAGAAGATAATGCCTGCAGGTCCATTAAGGCGGAAAGATAGCGCTGCCGTTGGTTCATTATGTGCTGCATATCCTTTGAATGTTTTTAGATCCGATGATGAGTGGATCCTCAATACGATAGATTATCTATTGCAAGATCACTTCTTAAAAGGCGGACTCATGCATGATATGATGCATTCGGGAATAAACGTTTATCTCTCCCTTCAGATAGCACATATCTTATTTTTCAACGGGGACCAGAGATTTTACGATATCCTCGAGAATATGTTAGCACTTGCAACTTCTACGTACACGTGGCCAGAAGCCATCAATCCGAGAACGGGAGGAGGAGTCATGGGGGATGGGTACCATGGCTGGGCTACGGCAGAATTTTTATTATTGGTAAGAGATTTCTTCGCTTATGAAGACGAAGACACGTTGAACATCTTTCGCTTCATACCCGAATCACTTCGAGGAAAAAGATTTGAGGCGAAGAGGCTACGTACAAAATTTGGAACTTTATCTCTCATATTGGATTACTACGAAGATGAGAAGATTGTGGTCGATTTAGACGCGGATTTTTCACTCTCCGTTCCAAAACGGGTGAGGATATGGATAATAGACAAGGTATTGGAACCCAAAGAGAGAAAATTACATATCAAACTGAAAAAGGAGTGATTAAAGATGGCAGTCAATACGAATCTCGATAGAGAAAAGAAGAAAGTGGAAGAGAGGATGAATAAGATAAGACATAAGTTTCTGGTCATGAGTGGGAAAGGAGGAGTTGGAAAGACAACCGTCGCCGTTAATCTTGCCCTATCCTTGGTCCAATTGGGGAATAAAGTAGGTATATTGGACGTGGATATACATGGTCCAAATGTTCCGAAAATGTTGGGCATAGATAAGATGCAATTGACAGGTGAAGATAATGTGATAGAACCAGTCTCGGTTGAACCAGGGTTAAAAGTGGTATCCATGGCTTTTCTCTTACGTGAAGAGCAACCTGTGATATGGCGAGGCCCTCTTAAGATGAAGGCCATTCAGCAATTTTTAGGGGATGTGAATTGGGGAGAGTTGGATTATCTGATAATAGACTCTCCTCCAGGTACTGGTGATGAGCCTTTGAGTATCATGCAATTGATCCCTAACAGCGACGGGGCTATAATCGTTACCACACCACAAGATGTTGCCCTGCTGGATGCAAGGAGGAGTGTTAACTTCGCGAGAGCATTGAAGATCCCTGTTGTGGGAGTGATAGAGAATATGTCAGGATTGATATGTCCATATTGTGGAAATGTCATCGATATTTTCAAAAGCGGTGGTGGTGAAAAACTGGCTAAAGAGATGGAAGTCTCATTCCTCGGTAAGATCCCTATGGAAGTAAACGTTGTGGAAGACGGAGATAGTGGTAACGCTACGGTAGTAAAACATCCAGAATCTCAAGTAGCAAAGGCATTCAAGGACATTGCGGAGAAGATAGCAAATCGGGGATGATCGTATGAAAAGTGATATCGAAATAGCTCAAAGTATAGAGCTAAGGCCTATAGAAGAAATAGCAGGAACGATCGATATCGATAAGAATACCCTCATTCCTTACGGCGGATATATGGCGAAAGTGCCTCACGAACTTCTTCAAACGTTGAGCGATAAAAGAGATGGTAATCTGATAATCGTAACGGGTATCACTCCTACTAAATATGGAGAGGGGAAAACGACTACCTCTATAGGTTTATCTCAGGCCTTATGGAAACTTGGTAAAAAGGCGATTGTTACACTGAGAGAACCATCCTTGGGTCCCTGTATGGGAGTCAAGGGTGGAGGAACTGGAGGAGGATATTCTCAGGTATTACCGATGGATGAGATAAACCTCCATTTTACAGGAGATGCCCATGCGGTAAACAGTGCTCACAATCTACTCTCTGCCGTTATAGATTCGCATATACATAATGGTAACGAGCTCTCTTTGGATGTGAGAAGGATAAGCTGGCCAAGGACCATCGATATGAACGATCGGGCCTTGAGGAATATAGTCGTTGGGCTCGGAGGAAAGGTAAATGGTTTCCCAAGAGAGGATCACTTCGTCATTTCTCCTGCTTCGGAAGTTATGGCAATAGCTGCTCTGGTTCTTAATCTAAGTGAGTTGAAGAAGAGACTTGGTGAGATAATAGTAGGGCAGGACATAAAGGGAAGATTCGTGAAAGCTAAGGAACTAAATGTCTCTGGGGCAATGACGGTATTGATGAGAAATGCCATAAATCCAAACCTTGTTCAAACTGTAGAACACACTCCTGCATTCGTACACGGTGGTCCATTCGCAAATATAGCTCATGGTACGAATAGCATCATAGCCACTAAGCTTGCCTTGAAATTATCCGATTTCGTTGTAACCGAAACAGGATTTGGCGCAGATCTGGGAGCAGAGAAGTTCTTCGATGTCGTCTCTAAATATGGAGATTTTAAGCCGAAGAGTGTAGTTTTAGTCGCTTCTACAAGGGCATTAAGGTCACATTCTAAATCAGATGCACCACGAAGAGCTCTGGAGGAGGGCCTTGAAAATCTTGGTAAGCAGATAGAAAACGTGAAGTTGTTTCATCTGCCTGTAGTAGTGGCACTGAACAGATTTTCACAGGATACGGATGAGGATTGTAAAGTCGTGGAGTCCTATGTAAAAGAGAAGGGAGCAAGATTCGCCGTTTCCGAGTGCTGGGAAAAGGGAGGAGAAGGAGCGATCGATCTGGCTAAACAGGTTATCGAGTCTGTAGAAAAAGATGAGGCAGATATGAAACCCTTATACGATTGGAATGCTCCTATACTCGAAAAAGTAGATGCTCTGATGAAACTCTACAATGCAAATGGCGTTGAATATTCTTCCAAGGCGTTGAATAAGATAAGATTATACGAGAAAAGAGGCTACGGTAACCTTCCCATTATGATGGCGAAGACACAGATGTCTTTGTCAGATGATCCCAAGAAGAAGGGTGTCCCTAAAGATTATACTTTTAAGATAACGGATGCCTCACTTTCTGCCGGTGCGGGTTTTGTAGTATTGTATGCAGGGAATGTTATGACT
>WFSK01000036.1 GCA_015486095.1 Thermotogae bacterium | reverse complement strand
GCCATGCCGTCATAGTCATTATTGGCCATTTTAACAAAGGAATTATAATGAATTTTGATATCTGCCAAAAAGAAGCCCCATCGATTTCTGCTGCCCAGAGATAATCCTTAGGAATAGATGCGATGGCAGAAGTGAATATGAGCATAGCCAACGAAATTCCCAAAAATCCATTGGCAAGTATGATTATGAGCATGGGGAATTTGATAAACCAATGGATGATCGGTACGCCGAATCCACCCAGGATCGAGTTGAAAACTCCATAACGAGTCCCCTCAAAGCTCCACATCCAGAGGAAGCCCCAAACTACAGGTGGAATTAACCTAGGAAGAAAAAATATGGCCCTAAAAAATAAACTCGCCGCTCGATTGATCCTCATCGTAAGAAGGGATATCAGTAATGCTCCAATGATGGTTACGGGCAAAGCTCCAATTATATAAATAACGGTGTTCTTTATAATTCGGGGTATCAGTGGATCTTTGAGAGTAAATAATCTTAAGAAATTAGCCAAGCCTACGAAATGCCAGTTAAATGTCTGATCCATATTTGTAAAGGCTATTATAAAGACGAGCACAACTGGAATGAAATAAAAGAGGGTTATGAGAAAAACACCCGGGCCCAAAAAGAACCAATGAGGACGAATCCTTAATCTATCCTTCGTCATTCCTTTCCCCTTTCCGAATATCTGAATCACATTTCATCAGATCATAAAGAGAGGGTACAGAAAGACCCTCTCTCATTTTATCTTTTTCTCTTACTTTTTAATGAACTCCATATGTGGTATCGTTGCTCCAAAAGCCTTCAAGTCATTAACGGCTTGAGCTGGAGTGATTATACCCGCCTCAACACCTTTAAGAGCATTGAATGCTCGAGCCATATAATCCCAAAAATTCGGATGCACCGGTACGGGTTGAACAGCTTTCACAGATGGAGCAGTCTTCTGTATGTATGTGTTATCTTTGATCAGCGGATCCTCCAAAGCAGACTTTCTGTAAGGTGGTCGCAAAGTGTATGCGGAATGTATAGCACAGGCATGCGGTGAAGTTGCAAACATTATTAACAAAGCGGCAATATCAGGATGCTTGCACTGAGTGGTTATCATATACGGGGCGAATTCATGCACTGAAATAGGTTCGACTCCTTTTACAGCCGGAGGAAAGGGAAGAAAACCGAGGTCATTCTTCAATGCCTCATCTGTTAAACCATACTTTTTCTTCCACTCTCCCGGTGTACCAACATGAGATGCCAACGTACAGAATGTCTTGCCCTGGACAAAAGTGGCATGGATAGTCTTCCAGGATGGTGGTTCGGGTGGTATTACACCCTCTTTAACCATCTCAGCATGCCACTTATAGAACCTAAGCAACGCTGGTTCATCGATGACCAGGTTCCCTGTCTTGGGATCGTAACACTTTACACCGAACTCGAGTAGTGTCGCATAAAAACCTGCTCCTTTGCTTGGCCTGTGAAGGACGCCATATTCAACTAAACCTGCATCTACTGCCTTCTTGGCTAACTCTGCTAATTTGCTCAACGTAGTTTTACCATCCGGGGGCAGCATCTTAAGAATCTCTTCGTCACTGTACCCCAACTTTCTTAGTACATCCTTTCTATACCATACACCTGCCGGGCATATATCGTTCGGTATTCCCCAGATCTTGTTTTTCCATGTCACACCTTTCCACAGATTACCGTAGAAATCATAGAAATCAAGATCCCACCACATAGCGATATACTTATCCAATGGTATGATGAAGTTTCCATCAGCAAGCTTAGGATCCCACCTTAAATTAACGATATCGGGTGCCTTACCGGCTCGAAAGTCCATGTAAAATTTATCGGCAAATGGTCCCCACTTCAGCGTTGAAAACGTTACCGATACCTTTACCCTTACCGGTGAGCCCATACTCTCCAGCATCTTATTGAGTTCTTCGGCTGCTAATTCTATATTTTCTGCCTTTTTCGTTCCCATGGGTCCTGGGCCAATGATATTCGCTACCAACTCGTAAACCTTTTCACCCTTAGTCGTTGCCCCCATAACGGGAAAAACGGAGATTACGAAGAAAAACAACACCACCAAAGATCCTATCACCATCAATTTTTTACACATTTTAAAACCTCCTCACAACTCAGAATTTAAATTGTACAGGATATCAGTTCTTTCCAAAGATCACCTCCTTCACGTTATAACTTTTACCCCCGCCTATCCCAACCTTATACCAGCATCATTATGACAATAGAGATCTTCCCGTATTTCTATCGAACAGCATGATCCTGTCCAGATCGAGATCCAACCAGATTCTGTCCCCTACTTCCATATTAAAAGATGTAGAAACGAGCACCTTAAGGATCGTTCTGTCTATTTTTGCGGATATCAGGTTCTCTCTTCCCAGTGGTTCGATAACATATATCTCCGCTTCTATACCCTTTCCTCTATGGTTAACGGTGATATGTCTGGTCTTATGCCGAGCACCAATTCAGAACCCGAAAGATCACCCTCCATTCCAATGGCGAGTTCTCTGGGAAACTCTACTCGAAAATCCTTACCCTTTAAGGAAAACCTTCCGTTGCTTCTTTCAAAGGAAACATCGATAAGATTAATGGGAGGATTCCCTATAAATCCTGCTACGCATAGGTTTTTTGGATGATTATACAACTCATATGGGGTACTGAACTGCTGAAGGATTCCTTCGTTCAATACCGCGATCCTATCTGCCATAGTCATCGCTTCCACCTGATCATGGGTCACAAAAATGGTAGTGATGCCCAGATCTTTTTGCAATCTTTTGAGTTCCGATCTCATAGTAACCCTGAGTTTGGCATCCAGGTTGGAGAGAGGTTCATCGAGAAGAAGAATCTCCGGTTCTTTGATCAAAGCGCGGCAGAGAGCAACTCTTTGTTGTTGCCCTCCCGAGAGTTGGCCGGGCTTTCTATCCAGAAGTTCTTCTATGTGCACCAAATTTGCCACGTCAATAGCCCTTCTCCTCATCTCTTCTCGAGGAATCTTCTTCAGCCTTAGAGGAAATATGATATTGTTGAAAACAGTCATGTGGGGATAAAGTGCATAACTCTGAAATACCATTCCGATCTTCCTATCCTTAGGAGGTACATCGTTGATGATCCTATCGTTGAAATAAACATATCCTTTGGTAGGCTTATATAATCCAGCGATCGTTAAAAGAGTGGTAGTTTTTCCACAACCAGAAGGACCTAACAAGGCTACAAATTCACTGTCCTTTATCTCGAGATTTAAATCATTCACTGCTCTGACATTCCCGAAATACTTGCTCAAATCCTTAAGAATTATTTTCATCCTTTGCTCTCCTGATATCTTCGAGATAGAATGACAATCCAATTTTATCATATAAGGCAATCGTTTGCATTACAAGAAAATAACACAAATGTTACATATACATTACAATCTTCAATTAGGCAGTTGCTCTGATCACGAGTTCTGGTTTAATCCAGATCTTATAAACCTTAGATTCCTTCGAAGCCATGAGATTAAAAAGCACAGAAAAAGCCTTAGAACCCATATAATACATAGGTTGTCTAATCGTTGTGAGCTTTATGAAGGGTAAAGAAGATAAGTAAATATCATCAAAACCTATTATGGAGAAATCTCCTGGCAATTTTAAGCCCTGATCGTTTGCAAACGCAAGTGCTCCAATGGCCATTATATCATTATACGCAAAGATGGAATCTGCCCCCTTTTTATAAGCCTCTTTAGCAGCTTCGTATCCTCCTTCGATCGACGTCTCTCCTTCGATTATCAACTTTTTATCCACTATCATATTATGCCTTTCAACTGCTCTAATAAATCCTCTCAATCTTTTTCGAGCAGGTTCACCTGAGAATCTGGAACCTATGAATGCTATTTTCTTTCTTCCCCGCTCTATCAAATACTCTCCTGCGATGTATCCTCCATAAAAATTATTTACATCTACGTAGCTTATATTTCGTACTTCGATTTCCCTTCTCGTGACCACAAAGGGAATATCTTTGTCTCTTAGTGCCGATAGTTCCTTATCCGATAGATTGGTTGAAGTTAATATCAAACCATCTACTCGTTTAGAAAGCAGGGATCTCAGTGCAGCCCTTTCCTTTTCTATATCCATATCGGAGTTCAGGATGTGCACCTGGTAGCCATTTTTTACAGCGGTATCCAGTATACCTCTTGCATAACTCGGAAAGATAGGATTGGTAATATCTGGAATGATCACCCCAACGGTATAAGTGATATTACTCCTGAGGCTCTTCGCTATGTAATTAGGCAAGTACCCCATTTCCTTGGCCTTGCTTTCGATCGATTTGATAGTTTTAGGGCTGAGTTTACCCTTCTTATTCAGGGCACGGGATACCGTAGATATAGAAAGATTCAAAGCGTTGGCAATGTCCTTAACAGTTGGTCTATTCACCGAGATATCGCGCACATTCAAATAAATTGTGCTTCCTCCTTTTATAGTATATAACGTTTATCCATCCGTACATCGTCGATGAAAAAACGCTGCAAACGAAGAGATGTCTTTAAAATAACCCTGTTACCTTTCCCTTCTCGTCTATATCTATATCCATAGCAGCCGGGTGCTTTGACAAACCGGGCATAGTCATAACATTCCCTGCATACAAT
>WFSK01000035.1 GCA_015486095.1 Thermotogae bacterium | reverse complement strand
GGTATACTCAAATCGTTTGCCGTTACTTTTACCCTCTATCGATGCCAACTCGAATCGCTCTGCCGAACTCCTTTCGAAAGTAAGTGGATTTATCACCGTCTGAGTCTTAAAGACATAAGGACCCACGAACTTACCCTTGTAAAACAGATGAATTTTTGTAGGAGGGCTATAAGAGGATTCTAATTCATTTACATAGGGATCATAGGGAGAAAGGAAACCCGCCAAGATAGAAACGACATAAAAAAACACCAGTACCCAAAACGATATTACGGCCAATTTACTCTTTTTAAATGCTCTCAGCAGCAGCTGAGTTCTCGATAAATATTGACGTTCGAATGCCTCTTCAATACTCTTCTTTGGGTCTATTTGTCTCTTCATTTCAATCTCACCCTTGGATCTACCCAAGCAAGTAATACATCTGCAATCAGATTTCCTCCTATCAGCATGGCAGAACTTATCATAAGCGACCCCATCACGAGATATATATCTTGCTCTAAAAGGGCATTGTATATCAGCCTACCAAGTCCCGGCCAACTGAATATGATCTCTATTATCAAAGCACCACTTAAAAGAGATGCCAACGCATATCCGAACATAGTTATCAATGGATTTATGGCATTTCTCAGGGCATGCTTGTATATAACAACATTTCTTGGCATTCCTTTGGCTACTGCAAAAAGGACATAATCTTCGTGCATGACATCCAACAATTGGCCTCTCATCTGACGCATTATACCGACTAAGCGTATCAGTCCAAGAGCAAGCATTGGTAGGAAGAGATGTCTCAGTATGTCTACGATCTTTTCCTGCATAGGCATCTGTGCATGATTCACGGCAGTCATCCCCGTTATAGGAAACGTTCCCGTTTTGGCAGCGAAGTAAAGTAACAATAAACCCAAGAAAAACGCCGGAGTTGCAAGTCCTATAAAAGCTAAAACAGTCAAGGTGTGATCGATTATCGTGTATTTATGTAAGGCCGAAAAGATACCCAATCCGATCCCTATTACCCAGGCAAAAACGAGAGACGAAAAGGCAAGTACGAGTGTATTGAATGCTCGTGACCATATCAGCTCTGCAACTGGTCTTCTATAGGAATAAGAATATCCAAAATTACCTGTCAAAGCAGATTTTAACCACAGGAAGTACTGTTCTACAAGTGGTTTGTCCAAACCGAATTGATGTGTCATCTTGTTTATCGTTTCTTCGGAAACTGCTGGATTTATCCTGAGTTGGTCTAAAAAATCACCCGGAGCCATCTGTATGATTATAAAAGATAAGATCGAAACCCCGATGAGAACAGGTATAGCAACTATGATCCTTCTGATTATGTACTTTAACATCTAATAATATTCCTTTCTTTCAAAAACGTTGGATATAGCATGGGGCTACGGTGGAACGTAGCCCCATGAAATTCAGCTCATTTCTCTTTCCAGATGGCGTAGACATTCCACGTTCTTCCACCAAATGCAGTGGGTTCCATATTATGAATCTTCTTGCTGTAAGCGTAGATATATTTTCGCTGGACTGTATAGATAAGGGGAAGATGTTCGGCTACTATTTCCTGGAACTTGTCGAAGAGTACTTTCGCTTCTTCATCGCTGACCATCGACTCCTTCTTGTAAATGGCATCTATCTCCTTTGCCCAATCGGGACAGTAATAATCGTTTTGTTCCTTCACATACTTCCTCTTTTCAGGCGAGTAGTTCCAGAAGTGTAAATCCCCGTCTAACTTCCACACATTCGAACCACCATGCGGATCTACCCCACCAGTTAGTCCGATCATCAAGCCTTCCCAATCACCAGTATTAAGCAGCTTTTTAACAAGAGAATTGAAATCTTGAGGAGCAAACGTTACGTCCATACCCAACTTCTTCAAATTCTCTACCAATATGTTACACATATCCTCTCTTACGGTATTGCCACTATTGGTGGTAATTATGAATTTAACAGGATTTCCATCCTTATCCACTAACTTTCCTTTCACGAGTTTGAAGCCTCCAAGTTTCAACATAGCCCTCGAGAAGTTCAAGTTATACGGATACTTTCTCACATTGGGATTGTAGAAATACTTGGCAGCAGCACTCACGGCACTCCACTGGGCATCTGCCAAACCATTATAGGTAGTTTCTATAACCGCATCCTTGTTAAATGCATAGGCAACGGCTTTCCTGAAGTATTCGTTTCTAAACCACTTTCTCTTTACCGGATCTGGCGTGTTGAAGTTGAAGCAGAAGAATTGAGTTCCAAAAGTAGGTCCATCAAGTCCGACTATGAATCCCTTTTGTTCTGCCTCTTTTCTCAATCTTGGGTAATCCGCAGAACGAGGTCCCATATGATCGACTTCTCCAGATTCGAATGCCAAGAGTATGGCATTCTGATCCGTTATGATCTTGAACACCTCTCCATCGAGATAGGGAAGGATTTTCCCATCCAAATCCTTTCTCCAATAATGGGGATTTCTCTTGAGCACCACTCTTTCCCCAGATACGTATTCCGAAGGAATGAATGGACCAGTCCCAACTATCTTATCTATATCGCTAACCGTCCACTGTTGCTGGAAAGTACCCTCTTCAACGGATTTTGCCAAGACATGCTTCGGGAGTATCCACGCTTCACCCACAGACCTCAAGAAGGGTCTGAAAGGCATCTTCAAGGTGAATTTTACTGTGTAATCATCTATCTTTTCCACTACTGGAAAGTTGCCCTTTGCATCCTTTATAACATCCTGAGTTCCAGATGGGATGTTGGGATTCTCCCAAACCTTGTTGAACGTCCATACAACATCATCTGCGGTAAATGGAACACCATCCGACCATAACACACCTTTTCTCAAGTGAAATATCCATACCTTACCGTTTTCCAATCTCTCCCAACTCTTCGCGAGCCTACCTTCTGATTGTATCGTTCCATATTGATCGAGCTCGATCAAGAAATCAAGGAACCTACCGATTATATCAGTCGAGGATGTTTCCCTTGCTACGGCCGGATTAAGCGTCTTTGGCCCACTTAAAGTCGGGGTGATCAAGATGCCTCCATATTGACCATGGTAAGGCTCTACCTTGTACTCCGTCTCTACAGCGAGTAAAGTAGCTGCAGAAAAGAGCACCACGAAAACGATGACCAAAATCTTCCTACCCATAACCATACCTCCTTTTTCTAAGGGCTTCCCCCTTTATTTGAATACGCCTCCACCCCCGATCGGGTGTTAGGCATATAGATAACAACTAACCCAATGAGTATCCGATACCTTTATCAGCGGTGGATACTCAGATTCACATACAGCCTTTTTGTACTTACAACGTGGATGAAAAAAACAACCATTGGGTCTATTTATAGGACTCGGAACCTTTCCTGTGATCATATCCTTCTTACTGCGCTTTACTTTGGGATCTGGAATAGGTGCAGCGGCTAAAAGCCCTTTTGTATATGGATGCAAAGGATTTGTAAAGATCTCATCAGATTGACCGTATTCGACTATTCTACCCAAATACATAACACCAACCTCATCACTTATAAAGCGGACCACACTGAGATCGTGAGAGATAAATATATATCCCATCCCCATCTCTTCTTGAAGAGATAAGAGAAGATTTATTATCTGAGCTTGTATCGATACATCCAATGAACTCGTTGGTTCATCCAGTATCACAAGTTCGGGTTTTAAGATTATCGCTCTTGCAAGGGCTATTCTCTGCCTTTGCCCACCACTGAATTGGTGAGGATAACGATCTATATGATAAGGTTTTAATCCAACCTTTACAAGTAAGTCTTTTATTACCATATTTGCTTCTGCTTTCGACTTAACACGCTTGTGATATAAAAGAGGCTCCGATAAGGCTTCTCCTATTGAAAGTCTCGGATTGAGAGATGACATCGGATCTTGAAAGACGATCTGCATCTTTGTTCTGTAGGGTTTTAACTCTTTTTCGTTTAGATCGGCTATGTTGGTGCCAAGAAACTCCACCACACCAGCAGTGGGTTTGATAAGTCTTATTATGCTACGGCCTGTAGTCGTCTTTCCACATCCAGATTCGCCAACCAGCCCAAAAGTCTTTCCCTTTTTAACCTCAAAGGATACTCCATCTACCGCTTTAACATATCCTATCGTCTTTTGAATGAGAAAACCAGATTTCACAGGAAAATACTTCTTCAAATCCTTTACATTCAGGACAACAGCTTTTTCAACCTTCGTTGTTTTTACCTTTTCTTTTACGATCTTCTGATTTACTTGCATCTCACCCAACCCTCGTACTCTCCTTAATCTTATTTGAAAAATAGTTAAAGCACCTAACGAAGTGTTTTGGTTCAACTTCAACGATATCCGGTAAGCTCTGTTCGCACTGTTCTGTCTTAACAGGACATCGAGGTAAAAATGGACAAACTGGAGGAACGTCTATCATTTGGGGTGGTTGACCTGGAATAGGCTCGAGATGAGATATCTTTTTATCAACACGAGGTATACAGTTGAACAATCCATGAGTATAAGGATGCAAGGGATTATCGAAGAGTATCTCGGTGGGGGCGGTCTCCATCGTCTTCCCACCATACAGCACCATTATCTCATCGGCTATCTCTGCCACAACACCGAGGTCATGTGTTATGAAAATAACAGCCATATGAAATTGACGTTGTAGTTCTTTCATGAGATCTAATATTTGCGCTTGAATGGTTACGTCAACAGATGTAGTTGGTTCATCTGCTATCAAGATATCCGGATCACAGGACAATGCTATCGCTATAACAACCCTTTGCCGCATTCCACCACTGAATTCAAATGGATAAGAATTCAATCTTTCTCTTGGATTCGGTACACCCACCCTGTCTAACATCTCGATCGCTTTCCTTCTCGCCGTATCTTCATTTACCTTCTGATGAAACTTTATCGTTTCCATCAATTGATCGCCTATAGTAAAAAGTGGATTAAGTGAACTCATAGGATCTTGAAAGATCATACTTATCCTTTTACCTCTTATTTCCAACATATCCCTTTCGGAAAGCTGGACTAAATCTTTCCCTCTATACAGTATCCTTCCCCCCACTATTTTCCCTGGTGGAAAGATCAACCGCATTATAGATTTTACAGTAACACTCTTACCCGAACCAGTTTCCCCAACGATACCCAATACTTCCTCAGGGTATAGATCAAAACTGACACCATCTACAGCCTTTATCACACCCTCCTCTTGATAAAAGTAGGTACGTAAATCTTTCACTATTAAAATAGGCTCTGTCATTTAATCATTCCCCCGATATTGTATAACTAAATTGTATGCTATTCCATCGAGCTTGTCAACTGATGCCACAGGGTCAGACATCTCTCTTATGAACACCTCCAAATCCGCAATTAGTAAATGTATAATACCAAAAGGCAGGTAAAAACACACCTTCACCTGCCTTACAGGAGATGAAATGTTGACCTGCTCACATTTTCATTTTTGAAAGAATAGCATCATCTGAAACTCAATATGACAGGTCCGAACCTCAGTACCAGATATGATAGTGACAGTGATTTATCGGTTTCGGAAATAGAAGAGTAATCGTTATTGGAACACCTGCGATATTTCCTTTATAGGATAGAGAAGTTCTGTCTTTCGAATACTCGAAGCCATATAGGTCTATTCTGTTTCCTAAGATGGGTTTGAGTAGCCATTCCGTTCCAAAATAGGGATTTTTCTTCGTTCCTCCGATATTCGCTCCATGAACCTTACACTGCACACTTATGAAGCAATTGGGCTTGTTACTGTTCAATTCATATTCTGAAATGAAGAAGATCTTCCAATCATCACTGCTTATCCTGTAATAACTCACGCTTTTCAGCCATTCGTTTGAAAGCACCTTTACGACATCCTTCAAATATCTCGATTCATCCTTAGAATACCTGCCGAACTCCTGCAGAAAAGTTTCTTCATCATACTGGATCTTCTGGGAGTAATAAAGAGTTGTACCACTTGCTACCACTGATATATTCCTTTGCAGTTGAGATGCGAGTATATTCGTACCGATGAAGAGGATCAATATGGTGCTCAATATCATTAGTAATATCCCTTTCATCTTCATCCCTCCTTTCCGATAGAGCGAAGTTCTACAATGTTATTTTGCCTTCAGCAAAAAAACAGACAAAGACTACAAAAGTTCGTCCCCGCGGATCCATTTGCCCTTTATCCAACATCTCATTAATGATACCAGCTTTTCCCCCATTTCAGATCGACCCTCAATGGGACCCTCAAATGTGTTACATTTTCCATAACATCCTTAACCAATGCCCTCATATCATCTAATTCTTCTCTCGTACATTCCAACACGATCTCATCATGAACCTGCAATATAATTCTACTCTTCCACCCTCCATTTATAAGTGCTTGATGCAACTTTATGAGTGCTACTTTGAATATATCGGCAGCACTTCCCTGAACAGGCATGTTTATCGCCGCCCTGATGGCAGCCTCACGCTTTATACGATTCCTGCTATCCACATCCGAAATATATCTGCGCCTGCCGAAGATGGTGTACACGTATCCATGACTTTTAACGAATTCAATGGTCTCATCTATGTATCTTTTGACCCCGGGATAAGACCTGAAGTAGTTATCTATGAATGCCTGTGCCTGCGATACCTTTATACCTGTTCTCTTCGAAAGACCATAAGAACTCACTCCATATATTGTGGCAAAGTTTACCATCTTTCCCATCTTCCTCATATCAGATGTCACGAATTCCTCCTCAACTCCATATATCTTTGCAGCAGTAATGGAATGGATATCCTTATCCTCTTCAAAAGCCTTTATGAGATTCTCATCTCCACTAATGTGGGCGAGAACCCTGAGTTCTATCTGAGAATAATCGGCAGATAAGAGATAATCGTAAGAAAGGCCCGGAACGAATACCTTTCTGATCTCCCTTCCCAATTCATCACGCATCGGAATGTTTTGAATATTCGGGTTACTACTCGAAAGCCTGCCAGTGGCAGTAACAGTTTGATTGAAAGAGGTGTGTATTCTGCCAGTTCCCTCATTTATCATGGTAGGCAATTTCTTTATGTACGTAGAAAGCAATTTTGTGAGTTTCCTGTAATCCAGGATCGATCTTACCACTTCACTTTCTACTGCGAGTTCTTCCAAGACATCCGAACTCGTTGAGTACGAACCTGTCTTTGTCTTACGCCCCAATTTCAGTTTTAGCACATCTCGCAAGATGTGACTTACCTGTTGTGAAGAATTTATATTGAACTCCTCTCCAACTAAGGTATATATCTTCTCTTCTATTCGTTTCATTTCTCTTTCATATGCTTCTGAAAGATCTACCAGTTTGGCAGTGTCTATCTTTACACCTGCCATTTCCATATCCGCCAAAACCTCGATGAGCGGCATCTCTATCGTATAAAATAATTCTTTCATTTCCCATTCTTCTATCTTCGCCTCTAATATGGGGTAAAGTTTCATAATGACATCTGCATTTTCTGCCGGCTGATCTGCAGATCCCATTCTGTAATTCAAATATCTCAAGGATAACGCATCGAGATCATACTTTCCGCCTCTCCCAGCATCTAAAAGATAAGACGCGATAAGTGTATCGAAATGGAGGTGTCTCAAATATATCCCATTTTTCTTCATAACCATGTAATCGTATTTCAAATTCTGCCCTATTATTTTCTTCTCTTCGAGGATGGGCTTCAGAACCTTTAGGACCACACTTGCATCGAGCTGGGTCTTCTCCTGCTCGCGATCAAGTGGGATATAATATGCTATTCCAGGTTCGATACACAAAGAAATACCAACCAGTGCAGCCTTCATAGAATCCTTTCCCAAGGCTTCTGTATGAAAAGACACGATCTCTATGTCTTCGAGCTTACTTACGAGGCCATCGAGAGCTACCTTCGAGTTCACCAGGTGGTAATCCTGCCCTGACGATCGTTGATGATGGATCTTCGGAGATAAATTCAATTCCTTTATTGCGGAAAAGAATTCATATCTCTTGAAAAACTCATACAGTCTTTCCTCATCGAAACCTTTATACTTTAAAGAATCGATATCTATACTCGATAGATCTACATTCGTCTGCAAGGTTGCCAATCTCTTACTGAGAAACGCCATATCTTTAGAATCCAACAACAATTCCTTTACTCTTCCCTTTATCCCATCTATATTCTCATATATCTCTTCTATAGTTTTGTATTTGGAGAGTAAAGATTCTGCAGTTTTTTTCCCAACTCCTTTAACTCCAGGTATATTGTCACTCGCATCCCCCTGGAGACCAAGGAAATCTGCAATCTGATGAGGATATACCCCAAATCTTTCCTTCACTTTGCTCGCATCGTAACATTCCATATCGGTTATACCCCTATGAGTAAGGCGAAGGATGTGTATCTTATTATTTACGAGTTGCATCATATCCTTGTCAGACGTAAGAATGTATATCTTATCAAAAGAATCTATAAATTTAATGGCAAAAGTAGCTATTACATCATCCGCTTCGAAACCCTCGAATTCAAAAGTTTTGAATCCAAATGCTCTAAACATCTCTTTTACTGGCTCTACCTGAGATAACAATGCATTATCTGGTTTGGGGCGATTCGCCTTGTACTCTTTTAACTCTACATTCCTGTAAGTGGTAGTCTTAATATCGAAGACAACGGCAGCATAAGATTCATCTTTACCGATATAATCACTCACAAACCTCGTTATCATCCTCATAACGCCAAAAATGGCATTTGTTGGCTCTCCCTTACTCGTGGTAAGGTCTTTTATCGCAAAGTACGCCCTATAAATAAGGCCAGTACCATCAATAAGATATAAGACTTTCAATTCATCATCTCTCTAAGCCGAACGTAGGTCTTTTCCCTTCTTTTTGGTCTCACCACCCGGTTCATTGGCAGATCTGGCTTTAGAATCGGTGGTATAAAAACCCGAAGATTTGTAAACCACTGATACGTTCCCTATGAGTTTCCTCAACCTGCCTCCGCAAACAGGACAAGTCTTTAAAGGAACATCATAAATATGTTGCAATACTGAAAACTCCTTTCCACAATTATCACATTTATACCTGTAGATTGGCATATCTTTTCTCACCTCTCTCGTATATTTATTATTTACGCAGTCTTTTTCAACCTTATCAATGGCCGTTCGTTCCTCTCAACACATCCCTTCGTTATCTTGATCTCAGCTATGTCAGATCTATTCGGGAGTTCAAAGGTTACATCCAGCATGAGGGATTCCACAACGTTTCTCAATGCACGAGCGCCCGTACCGAGCTCTATAGCTTTCTGTGCTATCGCCTCCAAAGCAGGTTGCGTAAATTCCAATTTTATGCTATCCAATTCGAACATCTTTTGAAATTGCTTTGTTATAGCATTCTTGGGCTCGGTTAAGATGGAAACCAATGCCTCTTTATCCAGTGAATGCAACACACCTATTACCGGTAGCCTTCCAACGAATTCCGGCATCAATCCATAGTGTATGAGATCATCGGGAGTAACATTTTGAAGCAACTCATCCGTATCCTTTATCTTGTTCTTGGAGACATCAGCACCAAAACCCATTACTTTAGAACGTATTCGATGAGCAATGATCTTATCCAATGCATCAAAAGCCCCTCCACATATGAACAGGATATTCGTCGTATCCATCTTTATGAATTCTTGATAAGGATGTTTCCTTCCCCCTTGCGGAGGCACGTTCGCGATTGTCCCTTCGAGGATCTTCAACAGCGCCTGTTGAACACCCTCTCCAGAAACATCCCGTGTTATGGACGGATTTTCGGACTTCCTGGCTATCTTGTCTATCTCATCTATGTAGATTATCCCTCTCTCTGCCTTCTGAACATCGAAATTGGCCACCTGTAAGAGACGGAGTAATATGTTTTCGACATCTTCTCCAACGTAGCCAGCTTCTGTGAGTGGAGTTGCATCTGTAATGGCGAAAGGTACGTTCAATATCTTCGCCAATGTCTTCGCAAGCAGGGTTTTACCGGTACCAGTAGGTCCTATTAAAAGTATATTGCTCTTTTCTATCTCCACTTCATCTATCTTAGCTCCAGATAGAATCCTCTTGTAATGGTTATAAACTGCAACTGATAAGATCTTCTTCGCTCTCTCCTGTCCTATTACGTAATCATCTAATTGAGCCTTTATCTCTTGTGGGGTAGGAAGATTCTTCAATTCGAGATTTGATTTGGTCTTGTCCTCTTCATGAATGAGCTCATAAAACAAGTCTATACACTCATCACATATATAAACACCAGGTCCCGAGATCATTCTATTTACTTTACTCATAGGTTTTCCGCAAAATGAACATCTCTTTTCAAATCTTTCCGCCATATTCTCAACCTCTTTCTGACATAGAAGTTATGATCTTATCTATTATTCCATACTCGAGAGCCTGTTCAGCCGGCATAAAGAAATCCCTATCCGTATCTCTTTCTATTTTCTTAAGGTCCTGCCCAGTATGCTTTTGCAAAATCGAATTGATCATATTTTTCACCCTTATTATCTCTTTAGATCTGATCTCTATATCCGCCGCAGGACCTTCCACCCCTCCGAGAGGTTGATGCAACATTATAGTAGAATGAGGCAATGCGAATCTCTTCCCCTTCTTACCTCCCGCCAACAGCAATGCCGACATCGACGCTGCTTGTCCAACACATATCGTCGCCACATCACATCTTATATATTGCATAGTGTCGTATATTGCCATACCTGCAGTAACACTCCCACCCGGACTGTTGATGTACAGATTTATATCCTTCTCGGGATCTTCCGCTTCTAAGAAAAGCATCTGAGCTACTATGAGATTTGCAACATGATCATCGATCGGATAACCCAAGATGATTATCCTATCCTTTAATAAGCGTGAATATATATCATAGGCACGTTCGACCCTTCCAGTAGTTTCAATTACTATTGGTACTTGTTGCATCTTCATGTTCTTCCTCCTCTACCGACGCTTTCTCCACAATATCGATCTTACACTTCTCCATGAGAAAATCTTCTACATTCCTATCTCGAATTTCTCTATCGACTCCAGAAAATGGTGACGTACCCGTTTTATAGTATAATTTCGCCCTCGCCAGTGTGATCCCATTCCTCTCTGCAAGGGAGGAGAGCTCTTTTTCTATATCTTCTTCCTTCGGTTCGAGTCCGTTTTCCTCCGCGATAAATTTGTATACGGCCTCACGGGCAAGCAATCTTCGATAGACATCTTTTACCTCTTCATCACTTCGTTTTCTCTTCCAGGGTTTCTCATTCTCATCCTTTCTGTATTTCTTCAAGAGCAATTGAATACTCTCCTCACTCATATCTACATCGAAATAATTCACTATATCATCTCTGATAGTTTCTCTTTTGAAAAAGTCTGTGATGAGATCGTAAGCCTCTCTACTCCTATCGAGATATTCATCTTTCAGATCCTTAACAGTCTCATATTCATTCGAGTTCTCCTTCACGAGATCGTCTGTTAATTCAGGAAGCTCAACTTCGTATACCTCCTTCACATCGAATACAAACGTTACTTCTTCTCCCAATTCATCCTCTAAAACAGCGGTAACTCTATCTCCTTTCTTTACACCGATCAATGCATCGTATATCCTTACATCCAGTTCATCCTGGTGGAGATCGATATCCACGAGATCCATATATTCGCTATCCTCAACTTCTATAAAGCGATCCTTATATTTCTCTTCGACATCCCTTCTCCTTTTCTTGTGAACATCATACACCCTCATGACGGTTCTAACCGCATTACCTTCCTTCGCACCTTCGTTAACAACAGGTGTCAAGATCGCAGAAAGACGCCTGAACCTTTCGATAAGACGTTCTACATTTCTCTTTAGGAAATCCTCTTCTGGATCCATTTTCACGGTGAATTCTATATCCTCGTATCGCTCGAATTTCTTTGATACCTTTGGAAGCTTATGTATCTTGAATCTCACTGTGGCATCCGAACCTATGAGTTTAGGTTCCTTCCCTTCTACGAACTCTGGAACGGTAACGAGATTCTTTCTACCGTATTCCTCTATCAAATCGGAGGCAATATCCGTAGCGATGTCTTCGAATATAGCTGCATCGATATTTTCTTTTCCCACCATCGTATCTATCATCTGCCTTGGAATCTTACCAGGTCTGAAGCCAGATAATCTCACTCTCCCTTGAAGATCGCGGTATACCTTATCCCGTACAGATTCGTATATCGCTGATGGAACAGTAACTTCTATTTCTTCAATATTCTTTTCTTCTGATAAAGTTCTCTTTTCTACTTCCATAATACTCAAAATTCCTCCTTCTCGTCATTCACTATTCTTTACTATCGTAGAGATGACAGGCAACGAAATGGCCTGGCTTCACTTCTACTAATTTAGGTTCAACATTAGAACATATATCCATAGCCTTAAAGCATCTGGGATGAAATCTACATCCCTTTGGTGGATCAGCGGGACTCGGAACATCCCCTTGCAGCACTATACGCTTCTTCTTATAATCTGGATTTGGGACAGGGACAGCAGATATCAACGCCTGCGTATATGGATGCAATGGCTCATCAAAAAGGCTTTTCTTATCAGCTATTTCTACGATCTTTCCCAGATACATAACGGCAACTCTATCACTTATGTATTTTATAACACTCAGGTCATGGGCGATAAACAGATACGTCAGTTTGAACTCATTCTGCAGATCCTTGAGGAGATTTATGATCTGAGAACGAATGGAGACATCCAAAGCCGAAACCGCCTCGTCACACATTATTATCTTTGGCTCCAATGCAAGTGCTCTGGCTATTCCAACCCTTTGTCTTTGTCCCCCACTGAATTCATGAGGGAATCTATCCATGTACTTGGGAGGAATACCTACCCTTTCTAAGAGTTCCCCCACTCTTTTATATCTCTCATGACCGTTCAACATATTATGACTCAACATGCCTTCAGCAATTATATCCTTCACTTTCATCCTCGGATCGAGAGAACTGTAGGGATCCTGAAATATGATCTGCATACCTTTTCTCATCTTTCTCATATCACGTCTTTTCAACTTCGTTATATCCTTACCATCGAATATCACCTGACCCTTGGTAGGTTCTTCCAATCTTAAAATAGTAAGAGCAGTCGTCGTCTTGCCACACCCCGATTCGCCAACCAATCCCAAAGTTTCTCCTTCATATACATCAAAAGATACATCATCCACTGCCTTTACCCAACCAACGGTTCTCCTGAAAACACCCTTCTTTATTGGAAAATACTTTACCAGATGTCTGACTTGTAGTAACGGTTTGGCCATTCCAAATCACACCCCTACTAAAAGACCTTTCTTTACCTCTTCTTTTACTCTGTCTACATGCCAGCACCTTACCAGATGCCCCTCTTCTACTTTAACTAATGGGGGTTCTTCTTCCCTACATCTATCAGTTGCAAACCTGCATCTTGGATTAAATTTGCATCCTTTAGGAAAATGTAAAGGATCGGGAACAAAACCGGGAATCGCATTCAACCTTCTCAACTCCACATCAAGCCTCGGGATAGAGGTCAGCAAACCAAAGGTGTAAGGATGTAGAGGATTATGAAAGATAGTCCTTATATCAGTATATTCAACGACTTTGCCTGCATACATTACCGCGACTCTATCCGCTATCTCCGCTATAACACCAAGGTCATGAGTTATCATTATCAAAGAGGCATTGAATTCCTGAAGGAGAGATTTCATGAGTTCTAATATCTGAGCTTGAATCGTTACATCCAGAGCAGTTGTAGGTTCGTCCGCGATCAAGAGTGTAGGATTACAAGACATCGCCATAGCTATCATCGCCCTTTGCCTCATACCACCACTCAGCTGATGAGGATATTCGTGCACCCTCTGTTCCGGTATAGGAATACCCACCTTCTTTAGCAATTCTACAGATTTTTCCATCGCTTCCTTATCATTCATATGTAGATGTATCTTCAGCGCTTCGGATATCTGATACCCAATGGTGAAGACGGGATTCAAAGCGGTCATAGGTTCTTGAAAGATCATGGCAATCTCTTTTCCCCTTATCTTTCTCATTTCCTCCTCTGACTTTTTCAGCAAGTCTTCTCCTTTGAAGATCACTTTCCCTCCAACCGTCTTCCCAGGATAATCGAGCAATCTCATTATGGAAAAGGCGGTAACACTCTTACCACAACCAGACTCGCCCACTAAACCCAGGGTCTCGCCTTTATATACTTCGAAATCTACACCATCTACTGCCTTCACCACGCCGTCTTCCGTAAAAAAGTACGTCTTCAGATCCTTAACTTCTAACAGCTTCTCCTTTGCCATCACAATTCACCTCTCAGTCGCGGATCGAGTATGTCTCTAAGAGTATCACCTATGAGATTCCACGCTAGAACAAATAGTACAATGAACAAACCAGGGTAAAATACCGTATACCAGTATTGCCCTGCATGACCAGGTTTACCGATGATCCAGTTCCTCGCAAAGCTCACCATCTGTCCCCAATCTGCATATCCAAGAGGAGCTCCAACACCGAGAAAACTCAATGCTGCTGCTGTTACCACCATAGAACCTATATTCATAGATGCCTGCACCAGTACAGGAAATATGGTATTGGGCAAGAGGTGTCTCCATATTACTCTACCATCTCTAACACCTAAAGCTTTCGCTGCCATGACGTAAGTTTCTTCTTTAGCGGATAATATGCTACCCCTTATAACCCTTGCATATCCCATCCATCCAAAGGTTATCAATGCTATCATAACCTTATCAAGACCTCTCCCGAGTATAGTTGTGAGAACCATTGCAGCAACCAAGAATGGAAAAGAGAGGAATATATCTGTTATCCTCATCAAAGTTTCATCAAGCCACCCACCGAAATAAGCAGAGACAGAACCTATAAAAACGCCTATGAGCATAGCGGCAACAACAGTTATTATACCAACCTTAAAAGCAGTTCGCGTTCCCCAAATCACACCATAGAATATGTCATATCCACCCTGTGCAGTTCCAAAGATCGCCTTGGTCCATTTCACTTTCTTACCCATATATTGATAGATCTCTTTCATGTTATCCGACATAGGAAAACCAGGAGGTTGTGGATCTTCATCCCATGACATCCTCGGTACCTGATATGGATCATCCGATAGAGGAGGAGCGATAATCGGAGCAAATATAGCAATGGCAACAAAAAAGAGTAGAAGAATTATTCCAACAAGAGAGGAAACATTGCTGAACAGCTTTTTCAATATCCTCTTCATCTATCTCATCACTCCAATCTCACACGCGGGTCTATCAGCGCATACGATACATCTACTATCAAATTACCTATCACCATGATAGAAGCAAACAACAAGGCAAAACCCAAAACCGAACCGTAGTCCAGTTGCTGTGCCGCTGTAGCAGCCCAGAAGCCCACACCCGGATACGTAAATACCGTTTCTGTTATTACAACGCCACCAAGCATTCCTACGATCATCATTCCCGCTATCGTTACAACGGGAATCAAGGCGTTTTTCTCTGCGTGCTTGTGTACAACGGTATGCTCATCCACTCCTTTAGACCTCGCGGTTCTTATGTAATCCTTTCTCAACGTGTCCAGCATAGAAGAACGAGTTATGCGAAGCAAAAATGCCCAAGAGATGTAAGACAGAGTTATTATAGGGGCAACCAAATGTCTTAAAGCATCCAGGAATATCGGAATATTACCGTTCAATAAAGCATCTATGGTCACGAGATGCGTGTAATTATGGAACTTGGTACCAGTATAAACTATATCTTGTGCCCATGTGCTCAATCTCCCTGGGGGAAGCCATCCCAATATACCATAAAATACGAATAAGACGAACAATCCAAATATGAATGTTGGTAAAGACCACCCCACTATAGCGATAACTCTGATAGACTGATCTACGATATCGTTGTGATGAACGGCGGATATCACTCCCAACCATATTCCCACTAAAATCACAGGAATTATCGAATACATCACGAGTTCGAGCGTGGCAGGAAATCTCTGACATATGGCATCCCAAACCGGTTGATTGGCTGCCTTTGACCAACCAAGGTTAAATCTAATTATCTTATCGGCCCATCTGATATATCCTAAAGGAAAGGGATCGTCCAAATGAAATTTCTTTATCAATCTTTGAGATGCTTGGGTACTCTTGAGAATATTGGGATTATTAACATAAGTTGCCAACCTTTCTTCCGGACTCAAAAGGGAAAACATACAATATATGAGGAAAGTCACGCCGAAGAGTATCACAGGTAACAATAACAGACGTCTTATTATGTAGGCTACCATTCACACCTCTCCTTAAAACACACTGGGGTGAGGTAGAATAAACCTCACCCCCAGTGCACCTAAATTTTTTCTCCTTTATTCACCCTTCGAAAGGGAGTAGAAGTCTACTCCGGGGCGTATAGCATTGTAGTACCAACCTTTGACCCACGTTCTCTCAACGTGATAACCTATAGGCTGATACAGATACAGAGATATGGCGTAATCGTGAGCTATCTTCACGAGTTGCTTGTAGAGTGCTGCTCTCTTTGCAGGATCTGTCTCCTTGATCGCTTTATCTATCAAGGGATCTACGTTCTTTTCCGCAAATTTCTTATACGCCTCACCGAAGAAACTGCTAAACGCACCTTTGCTTCCCATATACGTTGGTATCCAGTTATGTGGATCCGGATAGTCAGCGAGCCAACCTATGGTAAAGATGGGCAGTTTTTCTGAAAGGAATTGCTTTAAGTAAGACGACCACTGTACACCCACCGGTGTTATCTTGAACTTCGGGTTTATCATTCTCGCATAAGTCGAGATCATATCACATACTGCCTTACGTGTATCGTTTCCTGCGTTGTAGAAGATGTTGAATTTGCAACCTACCTTCCACAACTTGCCACCCCATGCCTTCTTGAACTCTTCTATAGCCTTGGGAATGCTGAAGTGGTAGAACAGAGAAGGATCATCGGAATATCCTAACAAACCTTTCACCAGTGGGCCAGGATTCCTTATCGCTCTTCCCTTCTGAGCCTTCTGTATGAAGAGCTCGTATGGGAATAGGTAGGAGAATCCTTTTCTCACATGGATATCGCTGAAGAAATCGGGAGGAATGCCATTTCCATCCAGTTTTCCACTGCCTATGTTTGGATTACCCTTTGCATTTATCGTCCATGGCCACATGCTTGCGGCATTCGACAGTGTTGGAAGATTCTCTATAACTCTTACACCTTCCATTCCTTTTACTTCATCCAGATTCGCTGGTGGGACATAAACCATGTCTGCATCACCTTTTTGAAGCATCAACTTCCTCGTTGTCCACTCGTTTACAGACTTTATCACGGCGTTCTTTATCTTCGCTGGACCCTGCCAATAATCATCAAATCTTTCGAGCATTACGACTTCATTCGGCACCCATTTCTTCAGTTTGAACGGCCCGGTACCGTTTTCGATCTTATAGAGTGGGTCTTTCTCACAAACGGGGTCATGATATTTCCACCAATCGTCTGCTTTGCCATCCCAGGCTCCTTTAGATATTGCCCACTTCTTGTCTATTATCGAACCCCAACCTCCACTGTGGGCAATGATGTTCAGGAATGGTGCATAAGGCTGTGCCAAGTGGAAGATCAC
>WFSK01000034.1 GCA_015486095.1 Thermotogae bacterium | reverse complement strand
CCTATATATGTCTTTATTCCTCTATTCGCAACGGTCAGCGCATTCACACTCTGAACTTCCTCACAAACCGAGACACATCTTCTGCAATAGATACATTTGCTCGGGTCCCTTACGATCGGTCCAGAATCATCTTTCTCGTAGATGGAAGGGATCTTATCGAAGGGAACTTCTTTTACCCCGAGCCTGTTTGCCACATCTTGCAACTCACAATTACCATCTCTTACACATGTTGGACATTCGATGTTGTGATGTGCGAGTGTCAATTCAAGATTCGTCCTTCGGGCTTCTCGAACGGCAGGAGTATTCGTCAGGATCTCCATACCTTCTCTTACTTTAGTAATGCAGGAACGCTGCAACGTACGTGCGCCTTTTACTTCCACCACGCAGACTCCACAAGAACCTTCTTCCGATATGCCTTCTAAATAGCAGAGTGTGGGAATGTCTATTCCCGCCGACTTACATGCCTTCAGTATCGTTGTACCCTCGGGTACCTGATATCCTTTTCCATCGATCTTTATGTTTATCATATTCATCTTCCTCCCTTAGCTCACTTTACATACATCCACAGGGCATCTCTTTTCCCTTATATGAGAAAGCCATTCATCTCTGAATTTTTTCAACGATTGGAGTATCACGTTAGGTGCAGTCTGTCCAAGACCACAGAAAGCAGTTAACATCATACTCTTTCCAAGATTCTCCAGTGTATCGATATCTCTTTCTTTTCCTTCTCCTTTGCTGATCCTGTCTATTATCCTGTACATCTCATCTGTCCCCACTCTACACGGTGTACACTTACCACAACTCTCGTGTCTGAAGAAGTAGGCTATATCCCTTGCCACATCCACAATGCAGCGCGTTTCATCGAGAACCACTATAGAACCAGAACCAGGTCCTGCTTCTATTCGGGCTAAAGAATTGAAATCGACCGGTGTATTCAATTCCTCTGGGGTGATCAAACTTCCAGATACACCTCCCAAGACTACTGCCTTGAGTTTTTTGCCATCTTTTACCCCTTTGCCCATGCTCATCACGATGTCGGAGAGTGGCGTACCGAAGGGGATTTCGACTACACCCTTCCAGTTGATATCACCCATCAGGTTGAATACCTTCGTTCCTCGGGAACCTTCTACTCCTATATCCTTGAACCAGTCTGCACCATTGACGATGATCGGAGGTATGTTCGCAAGCGTCTCCACGTTGTTTATCACCGTTGGCTTCCCCCACAAACCATATGTGGGTGGATATGGAGGTTTCTTTCTCGGTTCGCCCCTTTTTCCTTCTATGGATTCCATAAGAGCGGTTTCTTCACCACAATTGTAAGAACCGGCACCCTTTCTTATTTCCACATCGAATGAAAAACCAGAACCTAATATGTTCTCACCCAGAAGGCCATATTCTTTGGCATCGTCTATTGCCTTTTGCAATCTCTTTATCGATAATGCATATTCCCCTCTGATGTATATGTATCCCTTGTTTGCTCCTGTCGCGTAGCCTGCGATCAACATTCCTTCGAGGATGGAATGTGGGTCACCTTCCATAATTCCTCTATCTTTGAATGTTCCAGGTTCTCCTTCATCGGCATTGCATATGATGTATTTCTGATCGCTGTCTGCCTTTGCCGTGAACTCCCATTTCCTTCCTGTGGGAAAGCCCGCTCCTCCTCTTCCCCTGAGTTCTGATCTCTTGACTTCTTCGACAACATCCTCTGGAGACATTTCAGAGATGACCTTCTCAAGGGCAGAATAACCATCGTGTGCGATGTATTCGTCGATGCTTTCAGGATCGATCAGACCCACGTTTCTTAGAACAACACGAAATTGCTCGATCGTCTTCATCTTACTTCTCCCTCCTTCTTACTTCTTCCAATATTTCAGGGATCTTCTCTGGAGTGAGGTTTCCATATGGTACATCGTCGATCATCATCGCGGGAGAAAGGGAACACATACCCAAGCAGCTACTTTCTTCGAGTGTGAACTCTCCATCTTCGGTCGTTTGACCGAAGTCCACTCCGAGTGTTTCTTTCAATTTCTCCACGATCTTTTCTGCCCCGGCCAGATGGCAGGAGAGATTTCTGCATACCCTTATGATGTGTCTTCCTCTCGGTTGAACGGAGAACATCGTGTAAAAAGTTGCCACACCGTATGCCCTGGCGGGTGTGATCTGATGATGTCTGGCAGCTTCCACTATATCCTTTTTCATTAAATAGTTCTTTTCTTCCCTTTTTTGGATTTCATGCAGTTCTTCTATGAATCCACTCTCTTTCATAGCGTAGCCTCCTTAATCTCTTTTTTCTTTACAGAAATCACCCAAGGGCTTGCCACTTCGCCACCGATCACGTGTTGAACTATGATCTCTTTTGCAATCTCTGGAGTCACTTTACCGTAAAAGACCGTCTTTTTATCATTTTCGACTCCGACAACGGGTTCTTCACCTTCGAAACCCAATGGGCCTCTTTCAACAACCTGAACATCGCAGACATTTCTCTTCTTTAATTCATCCATTATGGCTTTAAAGACTTCTTTTACTCCTGTTGCAATACTTGCTGTTCCTGAGCCGATGATGATCTTTACCTTCACTTTCTTCTCGGCCGTTTTTTCTTTCAGCTGTTTTCTAAGCTCCCTCAACTCTTCGACGGATTTGATCTTTCCCATTTTTTCACCTCTGTATCTTGTGATATTTTTCACTAATAATATAACACATTAAAACAAAAAAGTCAACCAAGATAGGCTCTATGTCAAACTGTGTTGATGAAGATCTAAACAAGACTTTTCTCTCCTTCAACGATTCGGTAGAAGGCATATCTCGATGTGCTTCCTACCGATCATTCGATGCGGTCCGATGCAAAACCAACCGAATAGAGCATAGGGTACACTCACACCTGCCTCGAAACAACGATAGTGGTTTTTACCGTATCAAGGTAATTTATATCTACATATCAAATATATTTTTAGGGTAAAATAGTATGTACAAATTCTATCTCGAAATCATTGAAGGTCTTGATAGCTGTGAATGAGATGATGAACGGATGAATACAGGAGGATGTTGAGATGGCTCAGGGGTATTCGAAATATATAAAAGCAATAGGATATCTGGTAGCCTTTACTCTAACGGTCTATTCCCTGGGAATCGTTTACAAATACTCGATGCCGAACTCCGGATTACTCGTGAGGTTAATTATGGTGTTCTCGAGTTTTGCGGTGATGTACATCATCGCAAGGGTTTTCTACGGGAATCCTTTTGGGAAAGTCGCACTATCGGCATCCTATTTCGAAGGTTTAATACATATACTGATCCTGATGCTTCCCCTGTATGCCTACTCGGTTGTTGCGATGTTCATCTTTGGAACGAAGCGATTTTATATCATGGAAAAGCCGGGATTTGTGGATGTATGGAATCCCTTTCTTTCCTTATATGCATTACTTTTCTGGACGATCTGTGGTCTTATGGTAGCCTATTTCTATCATGCCGTCTCATACGAGCTGTCCGGTAAAGGCAATAGGTCTATGGGTATACTATCGACAACGATACTGTTTGCCCTAAATTACAATCAACCACTTCTCACAGGTTTTTGGGATATCGAAGATATTCTATTCTTTGGACTCGGTTTTGCATACTCTTACTCCGTTAAAAAGAATCCATTGGCTTTACTATCGGCATATTTGCTATCGGAAGTCCCATTATGGTGGTGTATTCTGGGGCCACTGGGGAGATCGGGTTTTGCCACATATCTTTTCATGAGACTCACTATCTCGATCGCTGCCTTCATCATAGGTGTAAATAAGCAGTTAAAGGGAAAAGCATTACGATGAGATAATAAAGCACGTGTATAACGAGATTAAATTCCTTTCTTCTTCAACGCGAAGTACAGGTCTTCAGATTTTATGGGTAATCTTCTCATCCTGATACCGATGGCATCGAATATGGCGTTGGCTATGGCAGGTGCAGGGGTGTCCGTACCTATCTCCGATACGCTCTTGGCTCCGAATGGGCCTGTGGGTTCATAACTTTTGGCAAATTTTACTCTGATCCTCCTGATATCATCCCTCGCGGGGATCTTGTACGTGAAAAAGTCATTCGTGACCATACGGCCACTGCTATCGTATACATGTTCTTCATATAGGGTCATACCTATACCTTGAACCGTTGCCCCTTCAACCTGCCCTCGGGCTAACTTTGGATTTATAGTGGTACCGCAGTCCACATAACTCAGAAAATCAACGACATCCACCTTGCCCGTTTCGAGGTCGATTTCGACCTCGGCAAAGGAGACCATGTAAGGCGGTGGAGAGACCTCGCTCACAAACGACTCCGTAACCTCGAGCTGGCGTTGGTTAAAAGTATAGAAGAGCTTGGTCTGTATCTCGGAATAGGTGAGAGATTCTCCATCCTCTGCAACAACTTTCCCATCTTCAAGTCTCAAGAATTCAATGGGCTTGTCCATTATCTCCGATGCGGCTTTGAGGATCTCATTTGCCATACGTTCAGCCGCTCGCTTTGTGGCGTTACCAGATACATAGGTGGTGGATGAGGCGTATGCGCCTTTATCGAAGGGCGTTATATCCGTATCCGACGAATACACGATGATCTTATCTACAGGAACACACAGCACCTCTGCCGCTATCTGCGCGAGTATAGTATCACTCCCCGTACCGAGATCGGTTGCTCCAACCAGAAGATTAAAGGTCCCATCATCATTCATCTTTATCGTGGCTCCGCCCATATCTATCGCGGGAATAGATGAACCCTGCATGGCAAAGGCTACACCACAACCATACGCCCTTGTCCCTCTTATTCTCGGCTGTTTTCTCTTTTCGTACCAATTGAAGAGTTTTGCTCCCTCAAGTGCACATTCCTCTATCTTACAACTCTGGATGAACTGTTCCACACCTTCGCGACCCTCACCCATCATCTTGAATATGGGAGAAGTCTCACCCTCACGGATGCAATTCTTGAGCTTGAATTCCATCGGATCCATACCCAGTTTATGAGCCAATTCATCGAGCGCGGAATCGAGTGCGAATGTTCCTTGTGGAGCACCATATCCGCGAAATGCCCCTGCGGGTTCTGTATTGGTGTAAACGACATCTCCTCCGAACCTCACTGCCTTCACCTTGTTGTAGAGGGGAAGTGTCTTCGAGCCAGCAACCATAAAGGTCGTGAGTGCATGCTCCCCATATGCACCCGTATTCGAGAGCCCCTGCATGTCTATAACACGTAATTCACCATCCTTAGTTGCCCCGACCCTGACCTTAAAACGCATGGCGTGACGCGTGTTCGAGGCAACCATGGTCTCCTCACGGGTGTATGTGCATCGGGCAGGTCTGCCGGTCTTGAGAGTCACAGCGGTAACGTATGCCTCTACGTGAACGGCCTGTTTTCCTCCAAAACCACCACCGATCCTCGGCTTTATCACTCGTGAATCCACACCAAATATCCTCTTTATGATCCTCCTAACGTGGAAGGGGACCTGAGTTGAAGAGATTATCGTGAGCCTTCCGTTCGGATCAAAATAAGAT
>WFSK01000033.1 GCA_015486095.1 Thermotogae bacterium | reverse complement strand
CCTTTATGGAATAAAAGTAAGACTGATATAAGTGGAGTGATCCTTATAATAACGGATATCACGGAAGGGAAAAAGTTGGAGGAGGAATTCAGGCGTCAGGAAAAATTAGCAGCCTTGGGAGAAATGACAGCAAGAGTTGCACATGAGATCAGGAATCCATTATCTGTCATAGGGGGATTCGCGAATAGATTGTTGGAAAAGAATTCTTGTCCAGGTAGTAAAAGATACCTCGAAATCATTTCTTCTGAAGTGAAAAGACTCGAAAGAGTGGTAAGGGAAGCATTGGTAGTAGCGAAGAGTAGTGTTGTTAAAAGCAGAAAATTCGAATATGTAGATCTGAACGATGTGATAAAATATGTTATCGACCTTTATACGGAAAGGTTCGAAGAGCATTCTATTGATTCTAAGATAATCTTGGAAGGTAAGAAGATGACACTGATGGATCCAGAGGCAATGAAAGAGTGCATAGTAAATCTCATTCAGAACTCTTTGGAAGCCGTAGAAGATGGGGGGAAAATACAGATAGAATCGTTTGAGGATGAAGAGAACGTCGGCTTTTCCATATGGAACACAGGTGAAGTTATACCCTCAGAAATAAAAGAGAAGATATTCGTACCATTTTATACCACTAAGGTCTATGGTACGGGGTTGGGATTATCGATAGTTAGAAGAATCGTGGAAGACGAGCATGGAGGTAAGATCGAGGTCGAGAGTGAGAAAGAGAAAGGGACTAAATTTACCATAAAGCTTCCGAAGAAAGGAGGCCATAACGATGGCTAAGAAGATCCTCGTGGTGGAAGACGAAGACAATGTGAGATTACTCTACGAAGAGACGCTAAGGGATGAAGGGTATAATGTTACAACTGTCTCATCGGGAAAAGAGGCGCTCGATGTACTGAGTAAAGAAGACTTCGATCTGGTAACATTGGATATAGAAATGCCAGATATGAATGGTTTAGAGGTCGCAGGTAAGATCAGGGAAATGGGGAAAGACGTTCGTATAGTCTTTGTAACAGCATATAGTAACTACCGTGACGATCTTTCCTCCTGGGCTGCAGATGAATATATAGTGAAATCTTCAGACCTAAACGTGATAAAAGATCAGATAAAAAGATTATTAACGGAAAGGAGATAACAAGAATAGTGGATTATAAAAAGACGCTCAATTTACCTTCTACCGATTTTCCCATGAAGGCAAATTTATCTAAAAAGGAGTTGGATTTGCTTTCCTACTGGAAGGATATATCCTTGTACGATTACGTAGAGGACCAGAGGAAGGGGGGGACTCAATTCATCCTTCATGATGGTCCACCGTATGCCAACGGTGATATTCATATTGGGACTGCCTTTAACAAGATATTGAAGGATATCGTGGTGAAATATAAGACAATGCAGGGTTATAGTTCCCCTTATGTCCCCGGTTGGGATACACATGGACTTCCAATAGAACATAAGGTTACAACTGCGCTCGGTACAAAGGCAAAATCTATGACACCTTTATCCATAAGAAAATTGTGTAGGGAATATGCCGAGAAATATGTGAGAATCCAACGTGATGAATTCATGCGTCTTGGTGTTAGAGGGAGGTGGGATAAGCCCTATCTCACATATTTACCTTCTTATGAAGAAAAGGTCTTGGAGGCTTTTCGTTCTATTGTGGAAAAGGGAGCAATATACAAGAAGACAAAACCGATATATTGGTGTCCACATTGTAAAACTGCCCTCGCGGAAGCCGAAATAGAGTATCATGATCACGTTTCCCCCTCCATATACGTCAAGATGCGAATGAAAGAAGAGCAGGATACTTTCGTTATCATATGGACTACAACTCCCTGGACATTACCGGCGAACGTTGCCGTTGCGGTAAATCCTGACTTCGTATACGATTATGTGAGGGTCAATGATAAGGAGACCTGGATACTTGCCGATGAACTCGTAGATGAGGTTATGTACAAGGCTAACATAAGCGATTATGAAATTGTAAAACGGGTAAAGGGAAAGGAATTAGAAGGGAGAAAGACATTGCATCCGTTCATAGATAGGGAATCTTTGATCGTGCTTGCAGATTATGTTACCCTCGATACGGGAACTGGCTGTGTACACACGGCACCAGGACATGGAGAAGAAGATTATGAAACCTCTTTGAGATACGATCTTCCCGTATTATCTCCTGTTGATGATGCGGGACGCTTTACGAAAGAAGCAGGTAAATATGCAGGGATGTTCGTAGAGGATGCAAACGATGTGATAATAAAAGACCTTAAAGAAAATGGTAGCCTCGTTCATCATGAATCCTATACGCATTCTTATCCCCATTGTTGGAGATGCAAAAAACCCATCATCTTTCGTGCTACTCCACAATGGTTTATAGATATAGACAAATCGGGTATCAGAGAAAAGGCACTCGAGGAGATAACGAAGGTGCGCTGGGTCCCTCAATGGAGTATGAATCGAATGAAGTCTATGCTCGAAGAGAGAAAAGAATGGTGTATATCGAGACAACGGCCTTGGGGCATACCGATACCTGCCTTTTATTGCAGTGAGTGTGGAGAACCCATCTTGACGCCAGAAACCGTGGATTACGCGCGAAAGATAATCGCTGAACATGGTTCAGATATATGGTTTGATAACTCGGTTGACCTAACACCGCCAGGTTTAAAATGTCCCAAATGTGGGGGAACCCATTTCAAGAGAGAAATGGATATAATGGATGTATGGATAGATTCTGGTTCCTCGTATAACGCTGTAGCACGTTTAGAGGGATGGCATTTCCCCGTAGATATATATTTAGAAGGAAGTGATCAACATCGGGGGTGGTTTCAATCCTCTCTCTTGTTATCCGTATCTCAAATGGGCACAGCACCGTATAAAACTGTTCTCACCCATGGGTTCATAATGGATATGGAAGGGAATAAGATGTCCAAATCTCTTGGTAATGCTTTGAATCCAGGGGAGATCGTAAACGAGTATGGGGCAGATATATTGAGGTTATGGGTTGCATCATCTGACTACAGAAACGACGTTAATATATCTACCGAAATATTGCATAGACTCGTAGAAGCCTATAGAAAGATCAGAAATACTGTAAGGTTTTTGCTCGGTAACCTTTACGATTTCGATCCCGAAAAGGATACTATAGCGTATGAAGAATTGGAAACGCTGGATAAGTGGGCTTTGGGTAAATTACATCTGTTGATAAAAGAGGTCTTAAAAGACTACGATAACTATGAATTCTACAAGGTCTATCACAAGATATACGATTTTTGTACCACCACGATGAGTGCCATTTACTTAGATATCTTAAAGGATAGACTCTACGTAGAAGGGAAGGAATCCAAGCAGAGAAGAAGTGCACAAACGGTACTGTTAGAGATATTTCTTTCTCTCACCAAGCTAATAGCACCGATTTTGGCATTCACATCGGAAGAGATGTATTCTTACTTTCCTGCCTCTTTCAAGAAGTATAAGACAATACAAGCAGAAGAAATGCCTCGATATAACGAGAGATATATAAAAGCGAGGGAAGTTGAAGAGATCTCCTATCT
>WFSK01000032.1 GCA_015486095.1 Thermotogae bacterium | reverse complement strand
CCTACCGCCTTGTTTAGATTTTCATCAACACAGTTTGACATAGAGCCTTCTCCTATTGATTTCACTACTTTTTAGTGGTATCATTCTTCCCTGCAATACTTATCATAGCAAGAGTGAGAGAGTGAGAAGATATGGATGATTGGGAGTATGTAAGAGATGGCATGAAGATGTCCATTTATGAAGGAGTAGCGGCGACGATATTCATCGTTATAACTCAAGGCGTATTCCTGACTGGTCTCGCGTTGGTGTTCGGTGCCGATGAATTCTATCTTGGAGTCATAGCTTCCATTCCTCTGATCTCACAAGTATTTCAATTGATAACGCCATCTATCGTCAAAATTATAGGAAAACGAAAGCAATTTACCTTTATAAATCTTCTTGTATCCCGTCTCTCATGGGGCATCTTCATATTCTTCCTCATGTTTAACTTCAAAGATATATGGGCATTCCTCGTGGTTTATATATTCAGCCAAATAACAGGGGCTATAGCGGGAAACAGCTGGTTATCCTGGATGAGAGACCTCGTCCCGGAGGAAGAGAGAGGACATTACTTTGGTTCGAGGAACTTCTATATCTCCATATCTTCGATCGTGATGACCGTAGGGGCAACTCGCATTCTCGATACAGTTAAAGGAAAGGGTGGCTTCGAGATCGTGATAGCGATTGGATTAGCAGGGGCTGGACTGGCAGCGTATTTTTTGAACAAGCAGTACGAACCTTCATTTACACCATCGAGGTCATCCGTAGACTTCAAGATCGCCTTTAAAGACGAAAATTTCAGGAAGCTCCTTACCTTCAGCGTTTTCTGGAACTTCATCATCTTATTCGCGGCTCCATTCTTTCCACTCTATATGATAAAGTATCTGAAACTGTCTTACACTTTTATGGGCATCCTATCCATAACGACGAGTATAGTGGCTATGATCTTCTATAAGATCTGGGGTAAAGTCTCCGATGTGGTAGGACATAAGAGCGTACAGGAATGGGCTATCTACCTCGTTGGAATAAACGTAATTATCATATGGCTTACTCTCAACCCTTCCACAGTTTACCTCTTGTGGATAGATGCGGTGATAAGTGGAATAGGATGGTCTGCACTCAACCTCACGTTCATGACCTTACCATTTGAGGTATCTGGCATAAATTCAGGGTCGTATCTCGCTGTCTACTCGGCTTTGAATGGTTTGTCTGGCTTTGCTGGGGCACTAACGGGAGGGGTCTTTGCAAAGCATCTGAGCATTCTCTCTTTTAATATCGGTTCACTCCACATATATGGAATACAATTGTTCTTTCTTTTCACAGGAACGATGAGATTGTTGAGCATATTACTACTGCATAGGGTGAGGGTAAAGAGGTATATCCCCGTCAGAAGATATATATTCAGCAGCGTGGTCTTCCTCAGCCGAAGAACTCACCTACGTGCCTTCTTCGCATATCCAATGACTCTGATCAGAAGAAAGCGCAGTTCTTCCAAAACCTGATATTCGGGGTTATAATAGTAACTATGGAAAAAGATCGTACGGTTACAGAAGAGTACATATCTCTTGTTGAGAAGATAGAAGCATATCTTCCAGATTTCGATGAGGATCTATTCAGAAAGGCTTATGAATTCGCATACGATTCCCACAAGGGGCAGAAGAGGGATAACGAAGAAGATTACTTCGTGCATCCCTATGCCGTTACTGAGATACTCGCTTTGTTGAAATTAGATGAAACTACTTTAATAGCTGGCCTCTTACACGATACCCTCGAGGATACCAATGTAACCTATGAAGATATCGAATCTGCTTTTGGGAAAGAAGTAGCGAATATAGTCGAGGGAGTAACGAAGTTGGAAAAGGTGGATTCGTTAAGCAGGTTAGATAGGATAGAATTGCAGGCCAGCTACATAAGAAAGATGTTCTTCGCCATGGCTAAAGACTTACGCGTTATCCTCGTTAAACTCGCAGATAGACTACATAACATGAGGACTATAGAACATAGAACATCTCCAGAGAGTAGGGCAAGAACTGCTCGAGAAACACTCGATATATATGCTCCATTGGCTCATAGATTAGGCATGTTTAGCATGAAGGCAGAACTCGAAGACCTCGCATTCAAAGAACTGTATCCACGCGCCTATCAAGAAATGAAAGAAAAGGTAAGGATCAAGTTGAGAGAACGCCAAAAGAACATAGAATACTACGGGGGAGAACTCGAAAGAGAGCTAAAAAGGCATAGTATAGATGCACAAGTTTATGGTAGGGTTAAGCACTTCTACTCGATATACATGAAGATGAAGAGAAAACACAAGGAATTCGATGAAATATATGACCTTATCGCTTTGCGCGTTATCGTAGAAGATGTAAACGCATGCTATAGCGTTTTGGGAATCGTTCATTCCATATGGAAACCGATAGCAGGTAGATTCAAGGATTACATAGCGATCCCTAAATCCAACGGTTATAGAGCCTTGCACACCACCGTCGTTACCGATAAGGGTGAAAGGCTCGAGATCCAGATACGTTCGAAAGAGATGCATCAGGAAGCAGAATTCGGTCTTGCGGCACATTGGGCATATAAATCCAACATATCCCCTGAAAAGGAACTGAAGTGGTTAAAACAGATCGTGGATTGGCAAAAGGAGTACCTGGCAGGTAAAGATTATCTTGGTGGCCTGAAGAAAGAGCTCGAATTGGACGAGGTCTTCGTCTTCACCCCACGGGGAGAATTGAAACATCTTCCCAAAGGCTCCACTATCATAGACTTCGCCTACGCGATCCATACCGATGTTGGAAATTACTGCATCGGTGGCAAGGTAAACGGAAAATTGGTACCCCTGAACAGAAAACTGCAAGATGGTGATGTAGTAGAGATCATCGTGGATAGGAAATCCAAGGGGCCAAGCAAAGATTGGTTATCCATTGCATACTCGCCGCGAACGAGGAGTAAGATAAAACGTTTCTTCAGGGAAAAAGAGAAGGAAGAATTCATAAAAGATGGTAGAGACATACTCAGACGCGAATTGAAGCAATATCATTTGACCTTCAAGATATTGGAAAGTAACGAAGATATCAAGAAGTTGTTGAACAACGACGGTATAGATGGTATAGATGACCTATGTTCCAGGATCGGGAGAGGCACCTATCCTGTGAACAGGATCATAAACGCATTGACTAAAAAAGAAGAGGAACAACAGGTTGTAGAAAGGCCGATAGAGCACAAAGAGGAAAAGGGAGATATAATAGTAGATGGTTTGAAAGGAATAGCCATTAGCATTGCGAAGTGTTGTTATCCTGTACCGGGCGACGAAATAGTGGGTATCGTAACGAAGACGAAAGGGATCAGCGTTCATAGAAAGGGATGTGTGAACACACGTCATGTGCCTAAGGATAAATTCGTGAATGTCAGATGGAGCAATGCCGGTGTTTCCAGATACACGGCGAGATTGCATATAGAGATGAAGAACAAAGGAGATGCCCTTGCCGGTGTGGTGAATCGTTTGAACGAAAGAAAGATACCGATAATAGGTATGAACATGAAACCCACTCCCTTGGGCAGTATAAGTGTGAGTATAGACATCAGCGTTAAAGATAGTCGAGAATTAAAGGATGCCATACAGGGAATAAAAAAGGATGAAAACGTCTTGGACATCAATCGCATAAGGAGAGGATGATACCATGAGGGCAGTAGTTCAGAGGGTCCAGATGGGGAGTGTCGAAGTCGATGGAAGATGTATAGGAGCAATAAAAAAGGGGTTATTCGTCCTGCTCGGTGTGGGCAAAGAAGATGATATAAAAGATGTGGAGTACATGTGTGAAAAGATAGTGAATCTGAGGATATTCGAAGATAAAGAAGGTAAGATGAATCTATCGCTATTGGACGTTGGGGGAGAGATCCTCGTGGTATCTCAGTTCACACTCTACGGTGATTGTAAACGGGGAAGAAGACCATCTTTCACCGGAGCTGCGGATATAAAGACCGGTGAAAAGCTCTACGAAGATTTTATAGAGATGTTGAAGACTCGATATCCGATGCTGAACGTCCAAACGGGGAAATACAGGGCACATATGCGTATAACTTCTATAAACGATGGTCCCGTCACCATCTTGATAGACAGCAAAAAGCAGTTCTGATGTGATCGAGATCACTTACATATATGCCAACATATGATAACATCAAAAGTGATATAATTGTTTTGTATTTTTTTCGCTTTAGAATGAAGGCAGAAGGGAGGGAGAAAAAGTGAGAAAGTATCTTTTAACTTTGTTCTTTGTGCTTCTTACTGGGCTTGTTTTTGCTTCTTTCGGTTTAGGTGGGGGAGTGTTGATATCGCAAGCAACGTCTACGATGCTCTATCAAGGAAACGTCCTCTTGGGTTTTAGTGATTATATTGCCCTCGATCTTCAAGTAATAGACTTCAGTCAATTCGTTCCAAACACCTACCTTTTGAATCCATATGTCGAATTAGTGCTTCCATTGACTACATTTATAGAAGTGTACGGAGGAGCAGCACCGATATTCAGTTACAATACGGAATCAGGTTTTTCGTTCGAAGACTTATACTTTGCAAAGGTAGGAGGAAGGTTGATCTTCTCTCCACTATCAGTATATGGGGAAGGGCAGTTCTTGATGAGCTATACAAACGGCTCGTTAGAAGCCGAGCCCAAGCCTCTTCTTTCCGTAGGGGCTATGTTGTTCTTCAAGTAAGGAGGTGAAGATAGGTGAAAAAGAAACTTTTAATTGGTCTCTCGGTTGGCACACTTATCCTTATCTTTCTCCTCATCAGTTGTCAGCCGATACACAGGACATTCGAATTCAGTGTAGATGCGGGGAAAGATAAGGTAAGTGATATACATACACCTGTGTCCTTTAAGGGAGAGGTATTCACCACGATAAAGGATGGACCCGTTAGATCGAAGATATTCGATGTAGCTGGGGTGGAGATCTCATTTGACAGGTTCAAATGGGACTTCGGAGATGGAGAAGCAACAGTAATAACGACGAATGCAACCGTAACCCACCATTATACGGTAGGTGGAATATACACGGCAACTTTCTATGCGCATGCCACGAATGGAGCTACGAAGAGTGATACCTGTCAGGTCACGATAAAGGGTAAACCACAGAGTCCAACGAATCTGCACATGGTGGATTACACACCGACTACGATAACGCTGGGATGGCAGGATAACTCGAACAACGAAGACGGCTTCGAGATACAGAGAAGTCCTGATGGTGTGAGTTACACACATATCGCAACTACAACAGCAGATGCAACGACTTATACGGATACAGGTCTGAGTTCAAGTACGTCGTATTACTATAGAATAAGGGCATTCAACGAATACGGGTATTCTGATTGGGCGAATGCGACGGCAAAGACAGATGCATTACCAAGTGTACCAGATAATCCGAATCCATCGGATGGAGCAACGAATATATCCGTTAAGCCTGAGTTGGGCTGGAGCTCCAGTGACCCCGATGGAAATGCATTAACATACTACATCTATCTCGGAACGGATACAACGAATCTACCCAAGGTTGCGACCGTAACGGCAAGCAATTACATATCTTCTGCAACCTTGGATACGAGTACGACCTACTACTGGCAGATAGTGGTAGATGATGGCCATGGCGGTGTAGTTACGGGTAACATATGGTCGTTCACAACGACACATGCACCAACCGATCTAACGTATTTACAACCAACAGGTGGAGCAACAGGAGTATCGTTAAGACCTACATTCAGCTGGAACTGCAGCGATCCAGATAACGATCCGTTGACATATGATCTATACCTCGGAACGGATACAACGAATCTGACGAAGTACGCAACAGACATACTGACCAAATCTTATACCCCAGATGCGTCCTTGAGCTCGCTTACCAAATATTATTGGAAGGTTGTGGCGAAGGACGATCACGATGCCACAACGGAAGGCCCGGTATGGAGCTTCACAACGATAAATCATCCACCCACAATGCCAACGAATCCGAATCCATCGGATGGAGCAACGAATATATCCGTTAAGCCTGATTTGAGCTGGAGCTCCAGTGACCCCGATGGAGATGCATTAACATACTACATCTATCTCGGAACGGATACAACGAATCTACCCAAGGTTGCAACCGTAACGGCAAGCAATTACACACCTTCTGCAACCTTGGATGCGAGTACGACCTACTACTGGCAGATAGTGGCGGATGATAGTAAAGGCGGTGTAGCTACGGGTGCAGTGTGGAGTTTCTCCACCACGCATGCACCGAGTACCCCAACGTATATATTTCCATTAAATGGAGCGACGAACACCTCTGTTAAACTAACACTCAGTTGGAATAGTTGCTTAGACCCGGATGGAGATCCTGTGATATACGATGTATATGTTGGAACATCGGGTTCTGATCTATCGAAGGTGGCTACAGGTCTCTCAGCCACCAGTTATACATTTGAAGGAACGAGTGCCACAACATACTATTGGAAGGTGGTGGCCAGAGACAACCACGATGCGATAACGCAAGGTCCTGTATGGAGCTTCACCACCACACATGCACCGACTGTCCCAGCAAATCCTGAGCCATCGGATGGAGCGACAAACATTTCATTAAAACCAATAGGTAAATGGACTTGTTCAGACCCGGATGGGGACCCCCTTACATACGACATCTATGGTGGGACGGATACATCTGAACTATCGATATTAGCAACGGATGTGGCTACAAATACCTATTCACCAGCAACGCTGACGGCGCATACACTGTATTATTGGAGAGTAATAGCGAAAGATGATCATGGCGCGGTAACAACAGGGCCTGTATGGCACTTCACAACACTGAATAATCCACCTGCGACCCCAACGAATCCAAATCCATCGGATGGTGCAACGATCGATTCGCTGAATCCAACGCTCACTTGGGCTTCCAGTGACCCCGATGACGATCCAATAACATACTACATTTATCTTGGGACAAATACGACAAATCTACCTAAAGTTGCAACAGTAACAACGGAAACCTATACTTCTGCAACATTAGAAGCAAGTTCAGTATATTACTGGAAGGTTGTGGCAGATGATGGTTATGGAGGAATAAGTGTAAGTCCTGTATGGCATTTTGTGACCCCTCATGTGATAATCGTGCCGGACGATTATCCCACAATACAGGAGGCTATAGACAATGCTTCAGATGGCTATACCATCTTAGTAAGAGATGGAACATATCAAGAAAACATAACGGTGAACAAGAGAGTTACACTCTTCTCAGAGCATGGCAGCGAATACACCACTATTGAAGCGAAGTTACCAGATCTCCCTGCAATCATTGTAACCGTGAGTGGAGTGAAGATAGAAGGATTCACGATAGAAGGTGCGAGCGGAAGCGATTCCAGTAGCAGTGGCATATATCTAAACGG
>WFSK01000031.1 GCA_015486095.1 Thermotogae bacterium | reverse complement strand
CCGGAGTACACCATATTTCCGAGATCGAGAATAAAAGAAACACTTGTAGATGATGAAGTAAGATAATCGAGCACCGTTGGGTTGGAGAAGGTATTTCCGACAACATAGAAAGAAAATCTCTGATCGATTCTTAAACTTCGAAGCTTCAACAAACTGGAATAGTTGACCTCCGATGCATCTATCGGAGAATAAGATTTGTAAATCGCATAGGAGACAAAGAAGGCAAAGATAGCCCAGAGAGAAATCATGGTTAGAATATTGAAAGTTTTAGTATGCCTTTTTACCAAGTGAAATCCAGAATATATGACGATTGTAATACCAATTATTACGAAAATCACTTCCCATATAACGTGAGTCCCTACATTAGAAAGCCTCATTTGAAATCCGAAGTAGGTCAAAACTAACGACCAAATCAGAGTTCCAAAAAAGGTATAAAATGTGAATTTTTGGACGTTCATCTTGGCAATCCCAGCAGGTATTGAAATAAATCCCCTGATCACTGGCAAGAGCCTAACCACAAATACTGTAAAACTGCCGTACTTTTTAAACCAGTCCTCGACTAAGTCGATGTACTTTTCCGATATGAAAAGGTACTTACCCCACCTTTTAATGAAAGAATTTCCGAAGAACATAGAAAGGTAATAAAGTCCCAATGAACCCAGTGTTCCTCCTATGCTTCCCGCGATCGCTACACCCAAAACATTCAATTTTCCTGTGGCAGCAAGATAACCTCCGAGAGGAAGAATAAGCTCACTTGGGATCGGGACCATAAAACTCTCTAAAGCCATCGTAACGATGATCCCTAAATAACCACTCGTTTGGATGGCCCATGTTGTGAAGAGGTCTAAATAACGTAATATATTTATGGTTAATTGAAACAACATGCATATACCACCTTTTCTAAGAAAATACTATCTCATTATCTTAGCATACAAACTTACAATTATCTCATTCAAGTATTTTAACCTATTCTGCAGCAAATGGATAGATAGAGAAGAGAGTACCGAAATCGCACAAGAGCCCACGATATCTAAGGGAAAATGAAGCCCGCAGAAGATCCTCGCAAATCCTCCGATCAATCCAAATATTGTTAAAATTAAACCCAATATCCTCATTTCTTTGAAATAGATAAACATAAAAGCGATAGATAACATAAAGGTAGTATGATCAGAAGGGAAAGAAGTATCGGGTGCATGGGGAATCAACAATTTCCCCACAGGGATCATAAAGGGCCTCGGATGATAATAAAAAGAAGCTGTTATAAGATTCAATAAAAGTCCCAAAATGGCTGAGTAAATGCTGAATAATACGATATTTTGATATTTGCTTTTCTTAAACCATAAGTAAAGTAAGCAAAATATGAAAGCAAGGGGTAAGTAGTTCGCGATGATCTTAACAAACTCATCTAATATCGGATTTATACCTGCAAAATGATTAATAAGTTCGAAGATAGCTATATTTAATTTTTCGAGCAAATGGTGTCCACTCTCCCACTTCTAAACGTTTTCGCTGATAGTATACTACATCATGCAATTCATGAACGAATATCTCATATATCGAACGCTTACAACTGCTCGAAGATGAAAAAGTGATCGGGATGTTTTATGATATAATCGGAATATGCGGAATCAAAAAATGATCAAAGGGGTGGAAAAAAACTTATAGTTTTGTAGATCATGCTCTTGAAGAATTGTAAAGTGTTGTTAAGCAATAAAAAGGGTTTTGAGTTAGAGGATGTGGATATCAGGATTCAGGATGCCAGGATAGAGGAAATAGCTCCAACTTTAGAACCTTTATCAGGAGAACGCGTAGAAAACATAAACGATAACCTCGTTATCCCTGGTCTAATTAATGCACATACACATGCGCCTATGATCATATTTCGCGGCTATGCCGACGATATGCCCTTCGAAGAGTGGCTCTTTGGAAAGATATTACCTGCGGAGATGGAATTGACCGATGAGATCGTGTACTGGTCTACTCTTCTCGCTTGTGTCGAAATGATAAAGACGGGTACTACATCCTTCGTAGATATGTACTCCAACACAGATGCGATGGCAGAAGCGGTTGAAAGGATAGGTATGCGGGGTTTCATAACCAAGGGGCTCACAGATGCCGATGGCGGAGGTAATGAAAGGCTTGAGAAGAATATATCACTTTTGAGAAAATGGAATGACAGCGACAGAATAAAGATCGGCTTCGGTCCTCATTCACCCTATACCTGTTCTCCGGATTATCTCAAGGAGATCGTTTCAAAGGTGAGGGAGGAAGACTCATTTTTAACGATACACCTGTTCGAGAGTGCGAAGGAAAGGGAAACGGTAAAAGAGACATTCGGAGTGGAAGAAACTCGAATGTTGGATGAAAGTGGGATATACGATGTACCCTGTATTGCAGCCCATTGTGTTTATGTAAACGATGAGGATATGCTTGCCCTGGCCAGAGAAAATGTATCCGTCGTTCATGACCCATCGAGTAATATGAAACTCGCTAACGGGATAGCCCCAGTTGTTGAGATGCAAAGCAAGGGGATAAACGTTTGCTTTGGAACCGATGGAGCGGCATCTAATAATTCACTCAATCTATGGAACGAGCTCAGGATGACGGCGTTGGTTCATAAGGTAATCACCCGAGATCCTACAGTCATGAGTGCACCTCAGGTTCTGAAGATGGCAACAGAAAATGGGGCTAAGGCACTCGGCATGGCAGATTCATTGGGAAGAATAGGAAAGGATATGTTGGCAGACCTCGTGGTGTTGGATCTCAATGCCATTTCTTTTCATCCACCAAACGATATCGTATCCGAT
>WFSK01000030.1 GCA_015486095.1 Thermotogae bacterium | reverse complement strand
GAGCCTCTATTGAGCGTGTACTTAGATCTCGAGAAGTTGATGGAGCCATCCGACCTCAACGATATTAAATATCCTTCTTCACTTTGGAAGAATATATTCTTAGAAAGGAAGTTAAGGATGCCGGACAGATAGAGATTCAAAACGATGATCCCTTTCTTTCCATTTTTAGAATCGAATAGAGGAGTGGCAATTCTTATCACGGGAAGAGGTGTTCCCATCTTTTTCCTTTTGATATTCGAATCTATTGGAGAGATGTAGACTCGATCTCTGTCCAGTTTCATCGTCTCCTGAAAATAATATCTGCCTTTTTTATCTTGCAGCTCAGAATCGGGAACGATCGTAGTAACCCCATCCGGATTATTATCTACCCCAATTACTTCACGTCCCAAAGAATTAATGATTCTGATCTGATGATATCGCTCATTTTCTCTTGCGAATAGATAGAATATTTTCTCAACTTTCCTTTTATAATCTGTAGAGTTGAAATCACTATCGACATAGCTTTTAACGCTCGGGAGGTTTTTTAGGAAGAACAGATCGTCTTCAGCAGAGGAAAAAAGCTTTTTAATGGTCTTTTCTGCACATTGTAATCGAGCTTCTGCTTCTTCATTTTCTCGCTTCACTTCCGTACGATATGCCACATGTCCGTTGAAATATATGATCGATTCTACGAATACGAAGAAAACGATAAGGATCATCAAAAATACTCTACTTCTCTTTATAAATCTTCTAAACATCCACACTACCCTTCTTTTATCGATCCAAGAGCAATGTAAACGAGATTCGAACGAGGAGAAGATCCCATTATCTCTCTTCTATGCCCTTAACAGCAACGTTTATCCTTATATATTCATCATAGGTCTTCAAGAGGACGTTGTAGGCATTGATCCTGAAGTTGAAGAGCTTCATATCTTTTCCTGCGAAGACACTGGGAGGAGACAATCTAACATTTGCTCCTTCGAATTCATCGTTTATCCTTGTAACGGCATCCTTAGCGATCATATTCCCCACTTCGGATACGGTGAGCAAGACATCATCACTAATTTCGTTCACAACTTTTCCCGTAATGGCTTCGTGTAGTCTAAGGGCTTCAGGAAAAGATAGATTTAAAAGGAATCTGCCATTAAATCTCCCTTCGAACCCTAACATAGCTGCACATCCATTTACTACAATAACATTGCCTTCATTCTTTTCCAGTGTCTTTACTATTGGTATAGTTCTCGATGCCAATTCCTTATAAACAGCCACGGCAGAGTTCGTAAAATCAATAATCACTCTCTTTATTTCTTTTCTCATGAGGATCACAGCCTCACACGATCACTTTTCTTATGGTTTCTATTATATCGCTGGGTTTGAATGGTTTTCGTAGATGATGCTTTATTCCGATCGCTTTTGCTTCCTCAACGATATTCGTTCTTTCCATAGCGGTTAGGAGTACTATTCTTGCCCTGGGAAATTCGGACAAGATCTCCTTAGAGGCTTCTAATCCTCCTTTTACAGGCATTGTCATATCCATGATCACTACATCGGGTTTCAACTGCTTGTAAAGATTCACCCCTTCCTCTCCATTTCCAGCTTCTCCCGCTACCTGGAAACCCTGAGGCTCAAGCATTCTCCGCATCATCTTCCTCACGAATGAGGAATCGTCCACGAGTAGAATCCTCGTCATTTCCTTACCTCCCACTCTTCAATTAGCCCCCGATATCTGTGAAGAGAGCATAAGCATTAGAAGAACGATTCAGGGTTTTAATATTGGGAAGAAGAAATATAGTTCGAATCTTTCATTCTCCATATCGGGTGTCGAGGAAATTCGATATTCAAAAACCTAAGGTAATTTTATAATGCCTGCGGAATGAGGTTTGTAAAATATTAGGGTTTTTCCAAAAGTGCCTGAATAAGCGAAAGAAGTTCCTTTTTCGATATGGTTTTTTATCCGATCGCAAGAATCTTATGAGTATCGAATTTACGATAACACCTCGATATTTTACAAAAATCAACAGTAATCAATTTGTAAAATACAAGGGTATAAGGAGGTAAGAACTGTTTATGAAATCGATGCAGGAAGTAAAGATAACATTTGAGATCACCGTACCTATGTTCCCTCCAAAAAGCTTTGACCTCGAATCTTTTCTATTGGCACGAGAAGGAAAAGCGGTAACCAGGATATTTGAAAGTATAGATAAACAGCTTTCGAGTGAATATGTATCTCAGGGATACCGTATCGTTCGAACGCGTAGGAGGAAATTGAAGACCATCTTCGGCATCCTCAAATTCAGATACAGGGTTTTGAAGAAAGGGAATAACAACATTGCTCCATTGCTGGCGTATCTAAGGCTTTCTAAGAACCAGAGGGTGAGCAACTTCTTGAGGGGTTTAACGGCTTTTATAGCCATAGAATATCCGTATAGGAAAGTCGAAAGGATAATCAGTGATATGAGAAAAGTAAATATCAGTCACGTGAGCATAAGGAGCTTTCTGCTCGCATCCGATTACAGGATGAAGAGGAGAAAGACTTCTTCACATAGATGAAGAATTTTGTTAAACACCGAGGTGTGAATTTTCAGGTGTTACATTTTTCTGGCAAACATCATTCGTAGGGGGCAGAAGTTGGCCACGAATTCTTGCGATTGAATGCGAAAAAAGGTTGATCTCATGGCAAAATCAGACGTTATGGAATCATAGATTATATGGTAAAATATAGTTGTCAGTATATCCGAAGGGGAGAATCTATATGAACATAGGTATGTTTACGGACACCTATTTACCTCAAGTCAATGGCGTTGCAACTTCTGTCTCGTTGTTCAAAAGATATCTCGAAGCCCGTGGGCATAAAGTTTACATCTTTGCCCCCTGTAAACCTGAGTCTGAGGAGAGGGCATATCTGGTTCCTTCTTTTCCCTTCTTATTCCAGATGGAACACAAGATAGCGTTGCCACAATTTTTCGAATTCGACAAGATCCTCAAAGAATTGAAACTCGATATCCTTCATAGCCATGCTCCCTTTAGTATGGGCTTTTTTGCGATGAAGATCCAAAAGAAATATTCCATCCCCCATGTTCATACCTATCATACTCTTCTATCCGAATACCGCCATTACATACCTGCTCCTCTAAGGCCTGATAAGAATTCTGTAGAAAAATTCAGCGCGTATTTCTGCAATCAGATGGATGGGGTGATTGCCCCCACAAAGGAGATAAAGAATGAGCTGTTGAGGTATGGTGTGGAGACGGAGATCTACACGTTGCCAACGGGGGTGGATATGGAATCTTTTGAAGGTAAGCCCAATATAGATGTACGTGGGGAGCTCGGCATTCCTAAAAACAGCCGAATACTGATAACGGTTGGCAGAATTGCAAAGGAGAAGAACTTCGAGTTCGTTATAAGGGTGTTCGAATATCTCTACAAACAGTACAAAGATATCTTCCTCGTACTCGTTGGTGATGGACCACAGCGGAAAGAATTGGAACATTATGTTGAGAGTCATAATATCGATGATAGGGTTAGATTCACGGGTTACATCAAGAGAGAACACTTGATAGACTATTACAAATCATCTTATCTCTTCGTTTTTGCTTCTCATACAGAAACGCAGGGTTTGGTGTTATGTGAAGCTATGTCAGCAGGAATACCCGTAGTAGCCATTGGAGATATGGGTGTTTTAGATGTGGTTGAAGATGGCAATGGGGGACTGTTGATATACAACGAGGATGTAGAAAAATTCGCTGCAGCCGTGAAAAGGTTGCTGAACGATGAAGCATATTATCGCGAAATGAGCAAAAGGGCTAAACGGCATGTCATGGAACACTGGTCTATGGATGTGATGGTAACTCGATTGGAGAAGATATACGAAAATGTGATCCAGAGCACAGAAAGGCAAAAAGGGAAGAGATATAATAAGATAGAAAGCAAGATATGGTCTAAACTCTTGGGAATATGAACTATCTATTTAGCCATGGAGTCGCAGTGACACAGAATAGTTTTCATGACTATACCGATATGTTAATCGATACTTTCTCTGTGGCAGGATTGAACATGTGAATTTTAGGAATCATTCATGGTAATTGATGTAGATTCACGACTAATAATCTGTGGAGGTGAATAGTGGATAAAAGATTTTTCTCCCTCCTTTTGATCGTAACCATCCTCATTGTAGGTGTCTATTTCGTTTTTCAATTCACCCGCACTCCATGGATAGAGATATTCGAACTAAAAAGTGTTGATATGAGGTTCAACATCAGGGGGAGCAGGCCTCCTTCTCCAGATGTTGTGATCGTGGGAATAGATGAAAGAACGCTGATGCGCATAGAGGATGAATACGGAGATGCCTGGCCCTGGAGCAGGAGTAGGTATGCGTTATTAATTGAAAGACTCGCAAAAGCTGGTGTAAAGGCGATTGTGTTCGATATATCACTCACCAATGCATCCGATGAGGACCCTCAGGGAGATCTAAAACTTGCTCAAACGCTTAAGAAATATCCTATGGTTATCATTCCCGGATATCTTGCGAATTCATCTACATATTCCCTTTACCCTCCGAAAGAGAAGGAAGATCTGTCATCCAATTTGAGATATATACAATTTGCATACAAGATAGCGGGTTCTCCGTTTGTGATAGAGGATGCCACTCTTTACAGCACGTATAAGATAATCCCTCCTTTGAAACGCTTTTCGGATAATGCCTGGGGGGTTACGTTTTACGAGATAGGTCCACCGGATGTGGATGGAATATTCAGATCTGTACCATTAGTGCTCTACGAGAAGTATGCCGATGAAAGGAATCTTCCCTGTTACTTTCCACCACTTGCCATTATGGGTGCCATAAAATATATGGGTTTGAAACCGGGAGAATATTACCTGAATCTGGAGAAGGGCGAAGTAGTTCTCGGCAATGTCCATATCCCCGTGGATAGAAACGGATATTTTACTGTAAATTATTACGGTAATTATGGAACGATCAAAAATTTCTCCGCTATAGACGTGATGGAAAACTATTCAGAGGCTCAATTGAAATCACTTTTCAAGGATAAGTTGGTATTCATTGGATATACACCAACGAGTAAAGGTCTGTACGACCTCAGACCAACACCCTTTTATCAAAATGGTCCCGGAGTAGACATCCACGCAACCATAGCATCCAACGTATTGCAGAGAAATTTTCTCACTCGGTATCCATATTCTTCGCTGTTATATATCTCTCTTGTAGTAGTCTTCTTCTTTTCTATGCTTTTTTTCAAAAACATATACAAGATGGCGATTCTGGGAGGAGCTTGGATAATCGTATATTTGTTGATATGTCAATATACCTTCGATCATAATATCTGGATAGATCTATTCTATCCTATGCTTACCTTCGTACTCATGTACCTGACGACCCTTATATACAAAGGATTGAAGGAATACAGGGAGAAGAGGACCACGAGGATGTACTTTTCGAAGTACGTGCCTTCGGAGGTGGTAGATAGAATTCTGGCAGATCCCACTGCCATAAAGTTGGGTGGGGAGAGAAAGAAGATCACGGTCTTATTCTCGGATATCGTTGGTTTTACTACCATATCTGAGAGCATGGATCCGGTGAAGTTAGTAGACCTCTTGAATTCGTATCTGGGTAGGATGGCAGATATAATAAAAAATGAATATCATGGAATGGTGGATAAGTATGAAGGGGATGCGATAATAGCGATCTTCGGTGCACCGTTTTCCTATGAGGATGATGCTAAAAGGGCGGTATTTACGGCGATAAGAATGCAAGAGGAATTGGATAAGATAAAAGAAGAGTGGGCGAAGGAAGGAAAGAATTATCCCATAAGAATAGGAATCGGTATAAATACAGGTTATGCCGTTGTGGGTAACGTTGGTTCCGAGGATAGGATGAATTACACATGCATTGGAGATGCAGTAAACGTGGCGGCGAGGTTAGAGGAATTGACACGAAAGGTGAAGAAATACATATTGATAACCGATTCCACCTATGAAGAAGTGAAAGATTACATCGATGCGGTTGAACTCGATCCAGTGATGTTGAAAGGAAAGACTAAACCCACTAGGATATACAGTGTTTTGGGGAGAAAGAAGGAGTAGGTGTGAAAGACATATTCCAAAGATTGAAAGAATTGAGCTCCTCTATAAGGGATCTGAACGATTTCGATGGCATTGCCAACGATATCCTTAAAACTGCATGTGATATAACTGCTTCGGAAGAAGGAACCATATTCATAGAGGACAAGCTTAGAAGAGTGTTGATCTTCAAATATGTTAAAGGAAAAGCGGCTAAGATATTGAAAGATAGTTCTATGCCGATCAACAAAGGTATCGCAGGTTGGTCCTTCACCAACGCAAAACCCATCATAGTGAATGAACCTGAAAAGAGTGAATTGTTCTATAAAAACGTGGATGAAAAGATCCAGCATAAGACCAAAAACGTTCTTGCGAATCCTATAATGGTAGATGGCAAGGGTAGAGGTGTCTTGGAACTGATAAACACGACCAAGAAAGGAGGATATACCAATTCAGATCTCGATAATACATCTATCCTGATGGTCTTTCTGTCCGTTTTTCTTAAGAACAGAGAGTTATATCTTTCCAACGAGCGAAGGATAAGGTATATGGATGAACTCGTGAAGATAGGGAATGAGCTCAATTCTACACACGATCTCAAGAAACTCATCATAAAGGCAAATGCCAAATTGACTAAATTGCTGAATGCAGAGGCATCTACCATATTCCTTATCAGTGATGAAGATAGGGAATTTCTGGATCTCTACACGGCAGAAGGAGGAGAATCGGAAGCCCTTAAGAAGATAAAGGTTCCAATAAAGGGAAGTATAGCGGGTTATGTAGCTACGACTGGGGAAACTTTGAAGATAGATGACGTGAAGAGTGAAAAGAGGCATTATAAGAAGGCTGATGAAAAGACTAAGTTCGTAACCCATTCTATGATAGCTGCTCCTTTGAGAGTTAAAGGTGTTCTCAGTGGGGCGCTCGAGGTACTGAACAAGAAATCTCCTTCTGGGTATGCCTTCGATGATGAAGATGTCGAGGCGGTAAAGGCATTTGCCAATCAATTTGCAACTGCCATAGAAAATGTGAAACTTTTGGAAAGGTTGAAGAAGCTCTTTAATTCCTCGATCGAGGCGATCTCAAACGCCCTCGATAAACGTGATCCGTATACGAGAATGCATTCGGGTAATGTGGCAAGATATGCCAAGATGATAGCGAAAGAAGTGGGGTTGGCAGAGGAAGAGTGTGAAAGTATCTACATCACTGGATTGTTGCATGATGTTGGTAAAATAGGTATAATGGACAAGGTTTTGCTGAAAGAAGGAATGCTAAACCCTCAGGAACGTGAATTGATAAATTCCCATGCCATCAAGGGCTATGAAATAATGAAGAACGTTAAGGAGTTGAGAAAAGAGATCCTGGAAGGGATAAAGTATCATCATGAAAGATGGGATGGTAAGGGATATCCGGAGGGCTTGTCTGGAGAGAATATTCCGCTTTTTGCAAGGATAATCAGTGTTGCAGATGTATTCGATGCCTTAACGACGGATAGACCTTATAGAAAGGCTTTATCGTATGAAAAGGCAAAGGAGATAATAGAAGAAAAGGCTGGTAAGGATTTCGATCCCGGAGTTGTAAGAGCATTTCTAAGAGTTTATGAAAGGATGATCGGCACAGAAACTCAGAGCGTTCATTGATTCCCTCGTGCTGAGTTAACAAAATACAATAAGGAATGAGGTGAGATATTATATTCTTTGAATTACTCTTGGTCCATTTGTTTTCCGATTTCATCTTTCAGACCTCGTGGATAGCGAAGAACAAATATAAAATTGGGGTCCTGTTTCTCCATGTTTCGCTTTTCTTTCTCTTCGGTTTGCTGTTCTTTGCCAATATGTTGATCATCTACCCCCGCATAATATGGGTATTGCTCCTGATAACTGCTATTCACTTCGGTATAGATGAATTGAAGATCTTGATGCCCGAAAGAGTGATTTCGAATCCCTATAAGAAAAGTGGGTATTTCATATTCGATCAAGTTTTACATATGTTCTCTCTTTACTTCGGAGCCATCATTCTCAGTAATGTTGATATATCCCAATTCTTTATGACAATTGAATTTACGAAGTATGTGGATGGGTTGATCCTCATAACCTATCCTCCCAGTTTCATCATCTCTTACTTCATCGATGATGTGTATAAACGGAATTATCTTGGCTTTTCTGAAAGGGCCTGTATATTCATATTTGGAATGGCAAGGCTATGGTTTCTCATACCGTTAACCGTGTTTTCACGTGATGTGTTTGAAGCGGTTGTAAAAAGGCGAGATAAGAAATATTATCCGACTTTTTTGTGGAGTGCCTTACTGGGATTTGGTATAATGTTGTTCTGGTATTATATAGTGATGTTGTAACCATGAGGATGGGGAAAGTGGATGAGTGAATGTTAGAGAAAATGCCACAGAGACACGTTTTTCTGTGTTCTCCGTGGCAAGTTGATCTATTGGGCTTCCGTTAATTCTTTTATATGTTCGTTCATTCTTCCTACAACGTGTTCGATGAGGAAATCGATGACGTTTTCAACGAGTGGCTCTGGGATGGGTAGATCGTTTTTGTCTATGAAGTCTTGAATCGCATCCATTACCTCTGACTTCTTCTTTTCGCCATCTTTTGGTCTTTCCACTATCATGCAGAAGATCTCTGTGAGATACTTCAAATCCGAAATAACGTTGAATAGCTGTCCCATTTCTTCACCTCCTTCCTCGCATTCGATAAACTGGTGACCTAATTAAATTCTTTGAGCTCGGCACAGTCGAATAGGACGGGGCGCGAAGTCCCGTCCCTATGAACTTATCGACTTCATTATCCTGCTGTATCGAAGAGTACATTCTCGGTTTCATCCCTGATCACAGCTCGAACTGCTGTATCGACAGGTGTACCGCGAACGGTTAAGGCGTTTTGGGATATGATATCGTTCATCTTTGACTGGACCGTAGAACTGTCAAGGCCGGATACTGCATTTCTAAGCCTTATGGTTCTCCTTGCCCCTGTCGCAGATACACCAAAGGTCAAGAGTAGATCTGCCATCTTTTCACCTCCTTTCTTCTAAATACTCAACGAGTTCGATGAGCTTAACGAGGACTCATACGACTCAGTCGATCGGCCCAAGTCCCGTATTTT
>WFSK01000029.1 GCA_015486095.1 Thermotogae bacterium | reverse complement strand
GTGACGAGCGTCCTTCCTGCACGCCGTCACATTCGAAACTTCCTGTTTCTCACCGACGTGATACCTTCCTTCGTCTTCACAACCACTTACAACACTCTCACACCGAGATGTACCTTCTACCGTCTTGCTTAGATTTTCATCAACACAGTTTGACATAGAGCCGGCTTTGCTTGACAATTCATTTGTTTTCCAATACAATATGAGAGTAATAGAACTGGCAGGCGTAGCTTCAATGGTAGAGCGCTGCCTTGGTAAGGCAGAGGTTATGGGTTCGATCCCCATCGCCTGCTCTCCGCTATGGGAGTAGATAAAGTGAAAGATATTAAGGAAATCCTGGAAAATATAGAGAATGAGAGATTATCTCCTTATGCATTTCGTTCTCAGAATGCTCGCAGACCCAGACCGATAAGCCCAGACAATGTGAGACTGGAATTTCAACGTGATAGGGATAGGATAATACACTCCAAGGCATTCAGAAGATTGAGTCATAAGACGCAAGTCTTCATATCTCCCGAAGGAGACCATTACAGGACGCGTTTAACCCATACCCTGGAAGTTGCTCAGATAGCTCGTACTATCGCAAGATCACTTAGATTGAACGAGGATCTGGTAGAGGCGATCGGTTTAGGACATGATGTAGGACATACTCCATTCGGGCATATCGGAGAGGGAATATTAGATGCTATATATAAAGAACATGGTTTAAGGTGTGGCTTCAAACATTATATACAGAGTGTGCGAGTTCTTACCTGCCTTGAAAGAGGAGGAGAAGGTTTAAATCTCACGTATCAGGTTATAGAAGGTGTTTTAAAACACAGCAAGGGTCAGGTAGATGTTCATCTTGCCTTTGAAGGAAAGGATATATCGACTTTGGAAGGTAGAATAGTGAGAATATCGGATAGCATTGCCTATATAAATCATGATATAGACGATGCTATAAGGAGTAATGTAATATCTCAAGATGACCTTCCAAAAGAGGCAGTGGCGATACTGGGTGAGACACATGGCGAAAGGATAGGAAGGATCGTGACAGATATAGTAGAAAGCAGTTACGGTAAATCTGATATATCTATTCGTAAGGAGATCGTGGATGCCATAGAGGTACTTCGTGCATTTTTATACGAGCGCGTTTATACAGATCCAGATGTAAAAGGAGAGGCAAACAAGATAGAATTCATAATAAGAACTCTTTTCGATCATTACTTTGCCAGACCGGAAGAATTGCCGTTGTACGATCCAGATAAGGTCAAGAACGAGCGAAGACGTGTAATAATGGTAGGCGATTATATAGCAGGCATGACAGATAGATATGCATTACGCAGATTCGATGAGTTATATGTACCAAAACCCTGGATGTCGTAGGAGGCTATGATAATATGGCGAAACTGGAGCTCAAGGTATCACCTGATAAACTGGGTGCTTATTTGATTCTACATCTCAATGAAGACGAGGGTATCACCGAAAAAGAGGTCTATGATTTCCTGAAAGAATCTGGTATCACATATGGGATAAAAGAAGATGTAATATCTGCCGTTGTGAATACAGGTATAAATGATGAATCTTATCTCGTAGCAGAAGGAACTCCTCCCACCCCTCCTGTGGATGGAAGGATAATATACAAATTCAAGACTCACGAAGATTTAAAAGATATTCTCAAAGATATTGGTGAAGAAGATAAAGTGGATTTTCGAACCTTGAGCTCCATAGTAACCTGTAAAAAGGGAGATGTATTGGCTGAAATAATCCCCCCTCGAGAAGGAGAAAGTGGTATGGATGTGTACGGCAATGAAGTTCCTCCTAAAAAGGGAAAGATTCCTACAGTTCATCTCGGCAGAAACTGTGAAATGAGCGAGGATGGATTGAAGATCATATCAACCGTCAATGGAGTTCCCAGATTTACGGATGGAGAGAAATTAACTGTCGAAGAGCTCCTCATGATAAAAGGCAACGTAGATTATTCAACGGGTAATCTGGATTTCGACGGAGATGTACATATAACAGGTGATGTGAAACCAGAATTCGTGGTGAAAGCCACTGGAAACATATTGATAGACGGTATCATAGACGGTGCCACGGTTATTAGTGAGGGTGATATAACCGTGATGGGAATAAAGGGAAGGGATAAAGGTATTGTCAAGAGCAAAGGAAGCATAAGAGCCCACTATATCGAAAGTGCTCTCTTGGAATCGGGAAGAGATGTCATAGTCAATGGTTCGATCGTAAATAGTACAGTGAGGTGTAAGTCTTCTGTACAAGCGATAGGCAGAATGGGGGATATAAAAGGTGGGATAATAGAAGCAGGAAATGAGGTCGTAGCAACTCACATAGGTTCCGAGATCGGGGTGAAAACGGAAATCATGGTGGGTGTTCATCCTGAATTGAAAGAACAATTAACGATAACCAATGCTCAGCTTCAATTGGATATGGAAAACTTACAAAAAATAGCAGTGATCTTAAAAGAATTGACAAGGCTCAAAAG
>WFSK01000028.1 GCA_015486095.1 Thermotogae bacterium | reverse complement strand
TGCCTTTTTTGGATGTGGTAGTTGCCGTCCCTGAACCGCCATCCGTGATGACGAAAACCTGATCGAAGATCTTAAAAGCATCCATAACTCTGAAGATGAGCGTTATAACGAATATCGGGCGCAAGATCGGTAAAAGCACATACCAGACACTTTTCCAGTATCCTGCTCCATCGATCTTCGCTGCCTCTAAGGGTTCTTTAGGAACAGATTGAAGAGCTGAATATATTATCAGGAAGACAAAGGATGTCCATTGGAATACATCGACAACCATCATGGACACCAAAGCGGAATTCGGTGTTGATAGCAACGATACGTTGATGTTGAATATCCTTAGAAATTGGGGTATGAAACCATATATGCTGTTGTACATGAGCTTAAAGGTTATACCGTACATTAGAGGAGCGATCATTATAGGGAATGCGAGTACGATCATGAAAACCCGATTTCCCTTCGGCAAAGAATCTATGAGCAGGGCCAATAGCGTCCCAAATAGCATCTCTAAACTCACTGCACCAGCCACATAGATGAGTGTAACCCGGAAGGAATTCCAAAAGTTAGCATCTCTAAAGAGGGAAATATAATTGTTGATGCCGATGAATTTTGCCGTGTATGTACTGTAGGCAGTTGAATTTATCAAACTTATGTACACGCTGAAGGCAAAAGGGAAAAGCGCCACACCCCCAAGCGCTATCAACACAGGAATAACAAAACGCCAACCTTTGTCCTTCTTCTTTCTCATGCCCCTTTTCCTCTCAAAAACACACGTTCATTCCGTTTTATAGATTCATACGCTGCTACAACTACTTCAAGTGCTTTCAATCCATCTTCACCTGTCGCCAATATAGTCTTTTCACCGTTTAGCTCTCGATAAAAGGCATCGAGCATGAGTCGATCGAGGTCTTCTCCCCATGTGATCATTTGAACCCTATCCGATTCATTGCTGTAATCGGTTATATTTTGGGAAAACAGATCCACATCTATAACTCCTTCTTCTCCCACTATCCTCATCGTTACATCTCCCCATATAGGCCAGCTCCTGGGTCTGGACCAACTACAATCGAGAGTTACGGGTATATCTCTTATTTTTAAATCGAGTAAGGCATTATCTTCGACTTCTATATCAGGATGTATATTTCTACCCTTGAATGCAAATACTTCATCGAATTCACTCTTCAACACATACCGTAAGAGATCTACGACGTGAACCACGTGATCCATTATGGCTCCGCCACCAGATAACATGGGATCGGTAAACCACCCAGGTGGAAGTTTTCCACGATTCGTTGCGACTATCATGACTATCCTCCCGATCTCCTTCGTGTTCAGCTGCTGAACGAGATCAGCAATTGCAGGATGAAACCTTACTGGAAAGGCTGTATATAAAGGTACTTTTCTTTCTCTACAGGTTGAGACCATCTCTTCTGCATCTTCAATACTCGTGGATATAGGCTTTTCACACAATATAGGTATTCCATACCCAGTTACTTTCAAGACATCTCTCTTATGATTAACATTCTCGGAGGTTATCACCACACAATCGATCCTCGATAACAGTTCCTCTATATCCTTGAAGAATTCGATACCATACCTTGTTGAAAATTCTCTTCCTCTTCTTACATCCTCATCATATAAACCGATCACTTCGAAATTTGGATTAACCTTTGCTACCCCAACATATGAAGACGTATGAACATGCGCTGCACTTATGAATCCGATCCTCATTTCATATCTCCTCCAAACTCACGATCTCGTTACTCCTGGCAGAATCTATGGCCGAAAGTGCCAATTTCAAGGCCTTTAAACCCTCTTCGTAATCGAGTTCCGGATGTCTCCCGGTTTCTATACACTCAGCAAAATCCGATATCTCCATACCATAAGGAGAGATATTCGTTGGAGAGTAGATCTGATTATCCCCACTTTCGTTTGAAAGAATCATCGATGCGCAATTCAAATTCGAATATTTCAATACACCTTTAGTTCCAACTACTTCAACCTCGAAGATGAAAGGATGAGTTGAAGGATATGCCCAGCTTCCTTCTATATGAGCCAATACACCGTTAGACATCTCCATTATGACCACGCAATGATCCATCTTCATATCCCTTGAAAAAGAAACAGAATGTGCCTTTAATCTCTTAACAGGACCGGCCACCCACGACCAGAAATCCATATCATGGATCGCTAAATCCAGGATAACTCCCCCACTGTTCTCGAAGTCTTTAAACCATTCTGACCACTGAGGAATACTACCTCCTCTAAAGGTTCTTACCATACATAGATCACCGATCTCTCCTTTATCTATTAATTCCTTCATCTTTTGAAACTCTTTGAAGTATCTAACCACATGCCCCACCATAAATTTGATGTTATATTTCTGGATTATCTTTCCGATCTCTTCGGCATCCTTCAATGTCCTTGCAAGAGGTTTCTCAGAAAAGACATGTACTCCTGCCCTTGCAGCTTCTTCTATATACTTCAGTCTGGCAAAGGTGGGAACAGCCAATATCACTGCATCGATCGTTCTTAACATATCCTCAAAACTTTTAGCAACTCTTATCGAATATCTTTTTGCCAATTCATTGGCAGAATCCACATCCTTATCATAAACACTTACGAGTTCGCCATTCTTTATCTGCCTGATACCTTCAGCATGAATTTTCCCTATGAAACCAGCTCCCACAATACCGAACTTTACCATTTATTCATCTCTCCTCCCCGATGTCAAATTCTAAAAGATTCTTTAAAACGATGGCATACGCACCCTTGGTAACCAAATTTTCATCCTTTCTTCCTTTTAATTCAACAAGTGTAGGTTGCCAAGAATAGAAATTGATCTTATCTATAACCTTATTCATAAGGACTTTACATGTTCGAACCACACTACCGTCGAATATTATTATGTGGGGATCGATGGCATTTGAGATGAAACCTATGATCTTACCCAATTTATCCGCAATATCGTTGAAAAGCTCTTCGACCTTCGGTTCATCCGCTCTATCGTTTAGATAGGTCAATATCTCTTCCTCATTTTTTAGAGATGAAGAAGAGATATCGGGTATTCTCTCCTTCGCATTGAATAAAGCCCTTTGAGAAACTACCTCTTCCAAAGATACTCTTCGTCCATCTTCATCTAATCCCACAACTATCTGTCCGATCTCACCTGCTAAACCCCTCGATCCACTCAATATCTCCCCATTTATAGATATGCCCATTCCTATACCCACATCGAAATATATGTAAAAGACGATCTTATTCTTTGCTCTGGGGTTGAGGTAATTCTCACCAAAGGCCATAAGATTCGCATCATTTTCGAAAAAAGTCGAAACCTTTGTAGAACCGATCTCCACAAAGCTCGGTAAAGTTCGATCTTTCCATCCATAAAAACGGCTGAAGACGATCTTATTATCGGGATGAATAACAGGGGCCGGGAGTCCGATCCCGATACCCAAGATATTGCTCGGAGATATTCTATAGGCACCTACCAATTTTTTGATCCTATTCTCGATCATCCCCCATAATCTTTCAAAAGAAAATATATCAGAAAAAGAAAACACATTCTTTACCACCTTCTCACCGATGAGATTATAAGCCACTATCTCGACTCGCATATACGAGATCTGAACTGCTATAATAACTCTTGAATTTGGTTCGAGAGAAAGCAGCACCGGTTTCCTTCCACCGTTGGATCTTCCCAAACCAACCCTTCTGATGAATCCTGCCTTCATCAACTTGGAAACATTTCTGGAAGCTGCAGGAGTACTTATCTTCAATTCCTTCGCTATATCCGTTATAGACATGCTTCCTTTGAAAAAGAGCTCCTTTAAGATCTTTTTCTGATTCATCGTTGAAAAGAAGCGGGATATGTGTTTTTCCTTCAACCCTCGTTCATCCCCTAACTTAGATACTTGCTTACGTTAAGTATCTAAGTTAGTATAGATCGTAAACTCAAATTTGTCAAGGATACGAAGAAGAACACCGCCACATTCATAACATCCTGTTATTCACCAGCGAAAAGAAAGATAACAGAAGCGAGCAACATGTCCGTTCACACTAACGACGCACACTGCTAAACTCTATGAGGTAGGAGGAATATCTCGAGGCACATCGAGATATTCCTCCTACCGAATCGTTGAAGGAGAGAAAAATCTTGTTTAGACTTTCATCAACAC
>WFSK01000027.1 GCA_015486095.1 Thermotogae bacterium | reverse complement strand
TTGTAGGAGAGTAAAGGAGTGTGATGTAAATGGGTGCTAAGATACTCAGTTTCGATGAAGACGCAAGAAGGTCCTTAGAAAAGGGAGTGAATAAACTCGCAGATGCCATCAAGATAACGTTGGGGCCAAAGGGAAGGAATGTAGTCCTTGAAAAGAGCTTTGGTTCCCCTACTATCACAAATGATGGAGTCTCTATAGCCAAAGAGATAGACCTGGAAGATAAGTTTGAAAACTTAGGTGCACAATTGGTGAAAGAAGTTGCTACGAAGACCAACGATGTTGCAGGTGATGGAACTACAACTGCAACTGTTCTTGCACAGACGATGATAAGGGAAGGTTTGAAGAACGTTGCGGCCGGTGCTAATCCAATGATAATGCGACAGGGAATCGAAAAGGCTACGGAGAAGGTCGTTGAAGAGATAAAGAAACTCAGCAAAAAGGTAAAAGGAAGAGAAGATATTGCAGACATTGCAGCAATATCTGCGAATTCCAAAGAAGTAGGTGAGTTGATAGCGAATGCTATGGACAAAGTCGGTGAAGATGGAGTTATAACTGTCGAAGACTCAAAATCGCTGGAGACATTTGTGGATTACGCTGAAGGAATGAAATTCGATAGAGGATACATATCCCCATATATGGTAACGGATACGGAAAGGATGGAAGCATATTTGAAAGAACCGTATATCTTAATAACAGATAAAAAGCTCAGTGCAGTCAAACCGTTGATAAAACTCTTAGAGAAGGTCGCACAAACTGGCAAGCCCTTCGTTGTCATAGCCGAGGATGTAGAAGGAGAGACCCTTACGACATTGGTTCTCAACAAGTTAAAGGGTACTCTCGAAGCTTTAGCCGTAAAAGCACCCGGATTTGGAGATAGAAGAAAGGCCATGCTTCAGGATATAGCGATCCTCACCGGTGGTACAGTTATATCCGATGAGATAGGAATAAAGCTGGAAGATGTTGAATTGAGCATGCTTGGGAGGGCTGATGCGGTTAGATCCAACAAGGATGATACTATAATCGTAGGTGGAAAAGGAGATCCCGAGAAGATAAAAGATAGAATAAAGCAGATCAAGGTCCAGATAGAGAATACGACTTCTCAATACGAAAAGGAAACCCTACAGGAGAGGATGGCAAAATTGGCTGGAGGGGTCGCTGTTATAAAGGTTGGAGCCGCTACTGAGACTGAATTGAAGGAAAAGAAACACAGAATAGAAGATGCACTATCTGCTACGAGAGCAGCTGTAGAGGAAGGAACAGTAACTGGAGGAGGGGTGGCACTATTAAAAGCCAGTAAAATACTCGAGAATTTCAATTTGGATGGAGATATGCAGGTAGGAGTTAACATAGTTAAAAAGGCTTTGGAAGAACCCATCAAGCAGATAGCAGAGAATGCTGGTGTAGATGGTGGCGTTGTCGTAGAAAAGGTGAAAGGATTCGATGATCCCAACATGGGATTTAATGCACTCACCGGCAGATATGAAGACCTCGTGAAGGCAGGAGTAATAGACCCTGCAAAGGTAACCAGAAGCGCACTGCAGAATGCTGCTTCTATCGCATCTATGCTCTTAACTACTAATGTATTGGTAGTTGAAAAACCTGAGGAAAAGAAGAATAGTACAACACCTCCTCCTTATCCTCCCGAATATTGATGCGAAAAAGGAGAACCGTAAACGGTTCTCCTTTTTATTTCTTATTATCCGTTGCGATCACCGAGTGCTTGTTATCTTAAATTCCTAAGATCCTATCTATCTTAGGCTTATCGAATCCTATAATAGTTCGACCTTTTAACAAGATAACCGGTACGGAGAGGAGATGAGTCTTTTTTTCCAATTCTATGGCATATTTTGGATTATGCTCGACGTTTTTCTCTACGAATGGAACACCCAACCTTCTGAAATACTCCTTAACCGCTCTGCAATATGGACAATGAGTACTGGTATAGACAATCGCCTTAAAAGACATCATTCACCACTCCTTTACAATTTTCTATCATTTTATCTATAAAATTCTTAATATCCTTTAAAGTCTTTATTTCTTCCCTGATCTCGTCTATTCCTTTTTTCGAAATAGAGTATTTCCTTCTCTTAGGGCCCAAATCGCTCTTTTCCCAGTACGAGTAAAGATACCCATCCCTTTCAAGCTCTCTGAGGATCTTGTAAAGAGTCCCTGTAGAACCCTTATCCAGGTTTACACCTATTTCCTTAATCTTATCTATCAATTCATAACCGTAGCTATCTTTACAGCTCAAAAGTGACATTATTGCCATCTTTATGTACCATCCTTTGCCACCGAACTTGCATATCAACATTTACTATATGATATTATCATATAGTAAAGATGTCAAGAGTCAGTAGCTACTGACCATCCTTGATCTCTGAATTTCAAATGTCTTTGCAAAGATCTATACACTCAATATGATATAATAGATTAAGGATGAAGCGAGTAACCGTAAATAAGAAGGCAAGGCATAATTATTACATAGAAGAAACTGTAGAAGCGGGTGTAGCACTTAAGGGAACAGAAGTGAAGTCTTTGCGAGAAGGAAAAGGTAATATTTCTGACGGTTACTGTGAGGTAAAAGATGGTGAGATATATCTTGTAAACGTGCATATATCACCTTATAAGCATGAGGGATATGTATCCCATGATCCTTTAAGAGACAGAAAGCTTTTGCTTCACAAGAGAGAAATAAAAAGATTAGCTGGCAAGATTACACTAAAGGGCTACACATTGATACCTTTAGAAATATATTTTAACGACAGGAATATAGCGAAGGTCAAGTTGGGTTTGGCAAAAGGGAAGAAAATGATCGATAAGCGCGAAGCGATCAAGAAAAGAGAGGTTGAAAAGGAGATAGAACGTAGGTTAAAATATAAATAGGGGGTGAAATGGTCTCGACGGATACATAGGTTCTTGAAATGCGAGCCGAGGGTGTCACCTCCTCGTAAAACAAGGTGAGAATAAAAAATAAATGCTGAACCTGAATTAGCACTTGCTGCTTGATCAGAAAAGGCAGCCGTCCTCTCGAAGGTCCTGGTTACCTGATTCGAGAAGGGCGTGAGAAAGGTAACCCCGGCTTTACACCCGGCCTTTGAGTGTAAAGCAACGGTAAAAAAACAAAGGCTTTTCTTACCCGATTCCTGCCCTTTGGAAGGGGTAAGAGAAAATAGAAAAGGGCTACGCTCGTAGTGTTTCAAGGGATTATGTATTCGGACGCGGGTTCGATTCCCGCCACCTCCACCATTTCTAAAGAGAGGTGTAAGTATGGAAAATTCATTGCTCGTCCTCGTCCTTGCCGCAGGTGAAAGTAAACGAATGAAGTCTAATCATTCTAAGGTGTGCATGAAGATAGCGGGAAAACCTATGATAAATTGGGTTTTAAGCACGAGTTTCTCGCTTGAGCCTGAAAGTGTTGGTGTGGTTTTAGGGCACAAGATGGAAGAAGTTGAGGAGACGATAAAGGAATTTCCAGTTAAAGTCCTTGTCCAGAGAAAGCTTTTAGGAACAGCAGATGCAGTAAGATCGGCGAGATCCTTTTTAGAAGGCTTTCCCAATAGCGATGTACTCATCCTTTACGGTGATGTTCCGTTGATATCTAAGGATACACTTATGACTCTCATCACTAGGCATTCAAAGGAAAAGAACTCCGTTACCATACTCAGTGCTCGAATGGATGACCCCACGGGATATGGAAGAATCGTGAAAGATGAAATGGGTAACTTCCTTAGGATCGTGGAGGAAGCAGATGCTACGGAAGAAGAGAAAAGGATAACCGAAACGAATAGCGGGATATATGTCTTCAAGGTGAAAGAACTTCTCAAGGCTCTCACGAAGATAAGGAACGATAACGCTCAGGGTGAATACTATCTTACCGATGTAGTATCTCTGATAGATGGTAAGATGGGTATATTTGAAACCTCCAACCCGAGTGAAGTTGTGGGGATAAATACGAGACTTCAGTTGGCAATGGTCAACGAATTGGTGAGAAGAGAAATAAACGAGAAGCTGATGTATAACGGAGTTGAGATAATCGATCCCAAGAGTACGTATATAGATGTGGATGTCGAAATAGGAAAGGATACTGTTATATATCCGATGACCTTCATAACTTCTGGTACGTACATAGGTGAAGAATGCTCCATAGGTCCTAACACCTTAATAGATAAGTGCAAGATAGGAGATAACGTTCAGGTCAGATATTCCGTTTGTGAGTCTGCTACTATCTCCGAAGGCGTTAGCGTTGGGCCCTTTTCGCACCTCAGGCCAGGGGCAGACCTGAGGAAGGATGTTAAGGTTGGAAATTTTGTCGAAGTGAAGAAGTCGGTACTGGATGAGAGAACGAAGGCGATGCATCTGAGTTACCTGGGTGACTCTACCATAGGCAGGGAAGTGAATATCGGTGCGGGGACGATAACCTGTAATTATGACGGCAAGCGGAAGAACAAGACGTTTATTGGAGATAATGCATTCATCGGCAGTAATACTGCTTTGGTAGCCCCTGTGTCAGTAGGAAAGGGTGCTCTTATAGGGGCTGGTTCCGTGATAACAAAGGATGTTCCGGAAGATGCTCTGGCACTGGGAAGGGCAAGACAGATAAACAAATTGGGTTGGGCAAAGGCTAAAAGAGAGGAAGAGCAACATGATAGGTAGCAGAGGAGAAATGAAGGTTTTCAGTGGGACCTCCAATCCTCAATTGGCAAAGGAGATATGCGAGTATATGAGGGTGCCTTTGGCGAATGTAGAATTGTCTCGATTCAGTGATGGTGAAACGAAGGTCAGTGTGGGAGAAACGGTAAGGGGATATGAAATCTTTGTAATACAATCCACATCTCCACCTGTAAACGATAATCTCATGCAGCTTTTGATAATGATAGATGCTTTTAAGCGTGCTTCTGCTGCATCTGTAGCCGTTGTCATACCCTATTACGGCTATGCACGACAGGATAGAAAAGCCAGAGGAAGAGATCCGATAACTGCTAAACTCGTTGCTAACCTTTTGGTAGCGGCTGGGGCAGATAGGATACTCACGATGGATCTTCATGCCCCTCAAATACAGGGTTTTTTTGATATTCCTTTGGACAATCTTCAAGGATTTCCAGTTTTCGTAGATTATTTTAAACAGTTCAACCCCGAGGCCGATGAATGGATCATCGTCTCTCCCGATGTTGGAGGAGTAAAGCGGGCCAGGAAATTCGCTGAGAAGCTCTCTTTGAATCTTGCTATACTCGATAAGAGGCGGCCTGTAGATAACGTGGCTGAAGTTGTCAATATCATAGGTCACGTAGAAGGAAAAAATGCCATAGTTGTAGATGATATAATAGATACCGGTGGTTCGATATTAGAGGCGGATAGGATCTTGAGAGAACATGGTGTAAAAAGAGTATACGTTTGTGCAACACATGCGATCTTATCGGGAGATGCTAAAGAAAAATTATCCAAATCTGATATCGATAAGATCATAATAACCGATACGATACATCAAAGCTCTCTTCCAGACAAATTTGTGGTCTTATCGGTTGCGGATATGTTTGGAGAAGCAATACTTCGTATTCAGAAAAACTTATCTGTATCTGCGTTATTCAAATGATTAAAAATCGCCCAGAGAACTTCTCTGGGCGATGATGAATTCTTGGTGAAGATTTCGATTTATTCTCTTAAGATCTTCACATTCGCGGCTTGTTCCCCTTTGGGACCTTGCTGAACATCGAATTCAACTCTCTGACCTTCATCGAGAGATTTAAACCCTTCTGCCTGAATGGCGCTGAAGTGGACAAAAATGTCTCCTCCATCGTCTTTCTCAATGAAACCATAACCTTTCCTTGGATCGAACCATTTTACCTTACCTGTCATCAAACACTTACCTCCTTAAAAATCGTAGGTCCTTTATGGACCTCGTACATATATTACTCCTTTTTATTCCATAAGTCAAATCGACGAGGGTTGTATATCGAGATGCTTTGATGAAAATCTAAGCAAACGCTTTTCTTTCCTTTAATTCAACTGCATCAGTTCGGTAGGAGGTATATCTCGATGTGCATCGTTGGTGTAAGTGAAGACGTTGCTTGACTCAGGGGTATCACGTCGGGCTGTGACAAGCATCCATCCTGCACGCTGTCACATTCGAAACATCCTGTTTCTCACCGACGTGATACCCTCCTTCATCTTTGCAACCACTTACAACACTCGCACATCGAGATATGCCTCCTACCTCAGCATTATTCATCTTTAGTGAATCGGACAGAGTGAACTCCTGTCCCTACGAATAGGTGGTTCCACTTAACATAGAGCCCTCGCGTGCGTGTTGACAAAGATAAGACAAGATAATATAATAAAAGGTGCTGTAAAAGAATGCATAAGAGGACCATTAGCTCAACTGGTAGAGCAACTGACTCTTAATCAGTAGGTCGCAGGTTCGAGCCCTGCATGGTCCACTGAAAGTGGAAGCCATTCGCTTCTCACCTCACTGTGCAGATTGACATGTGGGGTTTGTAGAAAATTAGAGGGAGAACGAATGGAATATTCGTTCTCCCTTTTGGTATGGAAGGAGGTGAACCAACTCCTTAATTGATGGGGGTTGGAAAAATATAGGTAGCAATACCATAATAAATGACGATCATAGGGTAAAGACTGGGGTTGTTAGGCTTATAGGGCCGGATGGTAAACAATTAGGGATAGTTAATAGAGAAGAGGCGTTGAATAAAGCAAAGGAATATGATCTCGATCTGGTCATGGTGGCACCCGATGCCGATCCTCCGGTTGTAAAGATAATGGATTACGGAAAGTATAGGTATGAGCAGAGCAAGAAGAATAAACGTAGTAGAAAAAATCAAAAGAAAAATATACTCAAACAGATAAAATTCAGACCAAAGATCGATGAACATGATTATCAGACGAAGTTGGGGCATATAATTAGATTCTTGAAAGCAGGGAACAAAGTAAGAGTTACGATAATGTTCAGAGGCAGAGAAATGTCTTTCGTCGAGCAGGGTAGGGATATATTAGATAGGGTAGCAAAGGATGTTTCAGAAATAGGAGTAGTAGAATCCAAACCCAATCTTGTGGGTAGGGATATGTTTATGATGCTTGTTCCAAAGAAAAATTGAAAAGGGAGGTTTGTTACGATGCCTAAGATGAAGACTCGCCGTGGTGCTGCTAAGAGGTTCTGGATAAGTAAGAATGGCAAGATAATGCACAAAAAAGCCTTTCACAAGCATAAGGCCTTGAATAAAAGCGAGAGACGTATAAGGAATTTGAGGATTCCAGGGGAAGTTTCTAAGAGCGATTCTAAAAAGGTGAAGAGAATGTTGGGAGCATAAACAGCAAAGGAGGAGAATCATATGGCTCGTGTGAAAAGAAGCGTGAATGCCAGGAGGAAGGCAAAGAAGATCTTGAAGGCTGCCAAGGGATATAGAGGGGCACGTAGTGACAGATATAAAGTGGCTAAGGAAGCCATCATTCATGCGGGTGTTCATTCCTATAATGACAGAAAAGATAAGAAGGGAATGTTCCGCAGGTTGTGGATAACCAGGATAAACGCTGCAGCCCGGTGCGAAGGAATGAAGTACAGTCAGTTGATCTATGGTTTAAAGCTTGCAAACATCGAAATAAACAGGAAGATGTTAGCTGATATGGCTTTAAATGATATGAATGCCTTTAAGGAACTCGTATCTATAGCGAAGCAAAAGATCGAGTAGGAGGTGTATAGAATGAAAAAATTCGTTTATTCATTTGGCAATGGTGTTGCAGAAGGCAACGCTAGCATGAAGGCAATATTGGGTGGAAAGGGCGCAGGTTTGGCGGAAATGACCAATTTAGGAATACCTGTACCGCCGGGGTTCACCATATCTGCTGAGGTATGCGATTACTATTACAAACACGGTAAAACATACCCAGCAGGTCTCGATGAAGAGATCGAATCCGCTTTAAACAAACTCGAAGAAACTACGGGTAAGAAATTGGGGGATCCCCAAAATCCCCTATTGGTGTCTGTACGCTCTGGAGCAGCCGTATCCATGCCAGGCATGATGGATACTGTTCTCAACCTTGGATTGAACGATGAAAGTGTCGAAGGTTTGGCAGAAGTTACTGGTAACAGGAGATTTGCATACGATGCGTATAGGCGATTTATACAGATGTTTGGAGATGTGGTATTGGGGATCGAACACGGAAAATTCGAAGCAGAGTTACAGAAAGTAAAAGATGAAAAGGGTGCTAAATCCGATACTGAGTTAGATGAGAATGCACTGAAAGAAGTCATAGAACGATATAAAAGACTCTATGAGAAAGAGGGAAAATCCTTTCCTCAGTCTCCCAAAAAACAACTTCAAATGGCGATAGATGCTGTCTTTGGCTCCTGGAATAATCCAAGAGCAATAAAATACAGGGAGATAAACAAAATCGCTGAAGGGCAGCTCTTAGGAACGGCAGTTAACGTTGTGGCGATGGTCTTTGGTAATATGGGAGAAGATTCTGGTACAGGTGTGGGTTTTACGAGAAACCCTTCGACCGGTGAGAAGAAATATTATGGAGAATTCCTCTTCAATGCTCAAGGTGAAGATGTAGTAGCTGGTATAAGAACGCCTCTTCCTCTGGATGAATTGGATAAGAGATATCCCGAAATATACAAGCAACTTACAGATGTATTCGATAAATTAGAGCGACATTATAAAGATATGCAGGATACCGAATTCACTGTAGAGCGAGGCAAGCTGTATCTACTCCAGACGAGAACGGGTAAAAGGACTGCATTGGCAGCCGTGAAGATTGCCGTTGATATGGTCAATGAAGGTTTGATAACGAAAGAAGAAGCTGTATCGAGGGTTACACCTGAACATATAGACCAACTACTCCATAAGATGATCGACCCTACTGTAAGAGTGGAACCCATTGCGAAGGGACTTCCTGCCTCTCCTGGTGCGGCAGCGGGGAAAGTGGTGTTCGATGTAAACGAAGCAGCTCAGAGAGGAAAGAATGGAGAGATGGTCATCTTGGTTAGGCCGGAGACAACGCCCGAAGATATCGAGGGGATGGCGTATTCTGCTGGTATCCTCACCTCCAGAGGAGGGATGACTGCCCATGCAGCTGTCGTTGCAAGGGGTATGGGGAAACCATGCATAGTTGGTGCGGAATCTATAAAGTTAGACATCGAGAAAAGGATGTTTAGTGTTAACAATGTCGTTGTAAAAGAAAATGATACGATAACTATAGATGGTTCTACGGGAAATGTGATCCTTGGCGAAGTACCGATGATAGAACCGGGACTCTCTAAAGAGATGAAAGATCTACTTTCTTATGCAGATGAGATCAGGAAACTCGGTGTAAGGGCAAACGCCAATACCCCTGAAGAGGCAACGAGGGCAAGGAATTATGGTGCAGAGGGTATCGGACTGTGTCGTACTGAGAGGATGTTCTTAAAGCCGGACAGATTACCTGTGATGCAGGATATGATCATAGCTGAGACAAGAGAAGAAAGGATAGCATATTTGGAGAAATTGAGAGATGTCCAGAAACAAGATTTTTACGACATATTGAAGGCAATGGATGGATTACCAGTTATTATAAGGTTGTTAGATCCTCCTCTCCATGAATTCTTACCTCAGAGAGAAAGATTGGAGCGTGAAATCGAGGAACTTAAAGCAAGTGGGAAAGACCCAGATCTCCTAAAGAAAAAGGAAAAACAATTGAAGCGATCGAAGGAATTGGCAGAATTCAATCCCATGATCGGCTTTAGAGGATGCAGGGTAGGTATAATATATCCTGAGATATATGAGATGCAGGTCGAGGCAATAATGAGAGCAGCCGTTCAGCTCAAAGAGGAGGGATTCGATCCCAAGCCCAAGATAATGCTTCCTTTGATCGGTCATGTAAATGAAATGAAGATACTTAGGGAAAGAACGGTGAATAAAGTAGAAGAAATCTTTAAGGATACCAATGTAAGGATCGATTACCAGGTAGGAACGATGGTAGAAGTTCCGAGAGCTGCTCTAACAGCCGATCAGATCGCACAATATGCAGATTTCTTCTCTTACGGGACCAACGATCTAACCCAGACGACCTTTGCATACAGTAGAGATGATGCGGAAGCAACTTTCTTGCCATATTATCTCAGAGAGAATATATTACCTCACGAACCATTTATAACACTCGATAGGGATGGAGTTGGAAAGCTTGTAAAAATAGGTGTGGAATTGGGTAGAAAGACGAATCCGAGATTGGAGATCGGTATATGTGGTGAACATGGAGGAGACCCGGACTCCATCGAATTCTGCCATCAAGCAGGTCTTGACTACGTGAGTTGCTCTCCCTTCAGGGTTCCTATCGCAAGACTTGCTGCGGCTCACGCTGCATTGAAAAGTAAAGCATGAGCAAAGATCATGAATAAAAGGGATGCTGAAGCATCCCTTTTATTTTATCGTTGTCTTTCTGGCGATGGTATTCCTTGCTTATCTATCCGAAAGATCTTCGAATCTTATATGATAAAAGTATGGGATGAAGGAAAGCGAGTTCCGAGTATGAAAGGACTTTTAACGGAATAACTCGGTGTATCTGGTTTTTTCTGGAATAAAATGTGATAAAATATCTGGAGGGAAATGAAGTTCTTTGCCGATAGGATGTTGGGTAAGTTAGCAAAATATTTGAGAATATTGGGTTTTGACGTCGAGTATTTTGCAGATATAGAAGAATCCAAGATCATCGATATGATAAATAAAAGTGATCGCATTCTTTTGACGAAGGATATTGCATTGTTCACAAGAGTTGAGAATAAGGATAAAGCATATTTGTTGAAGAGCGATTCCTGGCGTTCGCAGTTGAAAAGTGTTGTGAAAAGGTTCAACATATCTTCTAAAGATATACGTTGCTTTTCTCGCTGTATCGTTTGTAACACGAAACTCGAACCGACGAGTAAAGAATCCGTAAGAGGGAAGGTGCCTGAATATACCTATTCGACACATGAGAATTTTTATATTTGTCCGAAATGCGGTAGGATCTATTGGAAAGGAACACATGTTGAGCATATGGAAGAAAAGATCACCGAGGTGCTGGGAAATATGCGATAGAAGGTGGATTCGATGGACCCTATAGAGGGATGGAAAGAACCGGAAATAACTCTTAAGATATTGAGATTTTTTGGTGAGGGAGACAATATATACCAACGACTGGATACCCTGGCAAGGATCCTTAAAGATGAATTTGGGGTAGATAAGACCTTTGTATTTGCCTACGAAAGAACTCGTCATCTATTCAGGTTGATAGGAAGCTATCCCAGCGATGAGCGTAAAGGTAAATTCAAATTGAAGTTAAATGAAAGTGCTATCCTTAAGGAATGTTTCGAGAAAGAATGTATTAAGGCCATATCGTTACAAGAACTGGAAACATCAGAAATCATCGGCAAGATCACAGAAGAGCGTGAGGGGAATATGATATTAATACCTATGATTAATTCCTCAGGAATTGTTGGTTTAACTGTACTTTTAAGTCGAAGTATGGAAAATGTAAGTGAGGAAAATGAAAATAAATTGAAAGACCTTTTCTACGGAATATCCCACATAATGGAAATGATGATCGAACATAAGATGCTTATGGATGCAAATAAGAAGCTACTGGCATCGGAAAAGCTCATAAGGGCTATATCCGAGGTTAAAGGAATAGATGAGTTATATGAGGAATCGATAAAAATCCTTAAAGATATCTTCGAGGCGGAGATCGCCATGATATGGCTCTCCAAAGATGGGCATTTGCGATGTGCTTTTAAAGAAGGTATAGAAGAAAATGATATCCTACAAAAGGAGATCTCGGTAGGACATGGATTGATAGGTATCGTGGCACGAGACAAGACCTCACTACTCTATACAGGCAAGAATACAGAAATACAACCTACTCAGGATATCATTGCTCCTACGGTGAAATCAGCGATAGTTGCCCCTCTGTTGGATAACGATGAAGTTACAGGAGTGATATTACTCGCAAACAAGGCGGAAAGTAAGGATTACAGGCCATATAAACATTTTGATTCATTTGATGAGGCTTTGTTAAGTGATATGGCGAATCGAATTTCCCTTAACGTTAAGATAGAAAGATTATATGAGAAGCTTAGGATAGAAAACACAAGATTGAAAACCATGTATGAGAAAAACGAAAAATTGAGAGTAGAAGAAAGGGAACGTGTAAAACAACTCAGCATACTGAATGAGGTAAATGAAGCTATGCGTTCCGTTTATTCATCTACAGAACTAATGAAGGTGATGTTAACAGGTATAACTGCAGGAAAGGGACTCGGATACAATAGGGCACTTCTCCTCCTGAAAGAAGTCAATTCACATCTTCGAGGTGCTATGTGGGTAGGTCCTGCAGAAGGGGAGGATGTAACACGAATATGGACAGAAGTTGATATGGAATGTGGGAAGTTCAAAAGATTATCTGATTTTCTGAGGTCAGAGGCATCCAGAGTTAATATGAATTCCCCTTTAAATCTACGTGCCAAGGAATTGCAACTCGATTACGGGAAGAATGAGATCATCAAGAGAGTGATAGAAAATAAAGAGATTATACACGTTAAACCGGAGATGGTTAAAAGCGAACCTGACAAATACGATTATCTGGTGAAAATCCTTCATATCGATGAATTCGTTATATTTCCATTGGTAGCGAGATACGATACTGTAGGATTAGTTATAGTAGATAATTACATTACGCGGAAACCTTTTACAGATATAAATGTAGAGATACTGCGCCTATTCTCCACGCAGGCAGGTTTAGCAGTCGAGGCGATCAGAAATTACGATTCTTTGAGAAGTAAAAAGGCAGAATTGGAGAGCCGGAATGAATATATAAGATATCTCAAAGAATTCAATGAGAGTATAGTGGAGGGAGTAAACATAGCCATAATAGTTCTGAACGAAAACCATATGATAAAGTTCTGGAATAAAGAAGCCGAACGTATATTTGGTAAAAGTCGAAGTAGTATGGTGAATGCTAAATTTGAGGAGGCAGTGCCATCTTTAAGCGATATAACTCCCATCGTAGATAAGACCCTGTCGAATAAAGAATCTATGGAACTGAGCGAGTATAGAATTCAAGGGAAAAACGGAGATACCATATTTTTGAACATAAAGACGACCCCTTTAT
>WFSK01000026.1 GCA_015486095.1 Thermotogae bacterium | reverse complement strand
TTTCATCAACACAGTTTGACATAGAGCCTTGGTCTTGACATTTTATTACTTTTAATATACAATTAAAACAAACGATTATCATTTCATTTAGATTCGGCAAGATAATAGTAGGAAAAGAAAGCTGAAATATCTTTCTCTTTCAGGAAGGAGGTGATAAAGTAGGAAAAATAAGATTGATTTTGCCTTGATTTTTTACAATTCTTTCAGGAGGTGTAAGGAATGAGAAGAGTTCTGAAAGGTAATTTAGGTATCTTGTTAATCGTCTTGTTCGTAGGTATACTTCTATCTTCTCTTGCTTTCGGAGAAAAACAATTGACTTTTTACATCGTTTCACATGGGGGCCCAGGAGATCCATTCTGGGGAGTCGTAATGAAAGGGATGAATGATGCAGCAAAGCGATTCGGTGTAAAAGCCACATATTTAGGACCAGAAAAATTCTCCATCAAAAAGTTGATCGATATGTTAGACAGTGCCATAGCCTCAAAACCCGATGGGATAGCCGTAACCATTACAAATGCGGCTGCTCTGGATGAACCATTGAGAAGGGCGATCAAGATGGGAATTCCTGTTATAGCGATCAACGTGCCCGATATGAGACCAATAGATCAACGAATTCCTTATCTGTGCTATGTAGGTGCTGATGAATATCAGGGTGGAGTCATGGCAGGATTGAGAATGCTAAAAGAATTCACACCTAAAAGAGCGATGATCGCGATACATGAACCGGGTCATATTGGCCTTGAGATGAGAGCAAAAGGTATAAAGGATGTCCTTTCCAAAAAAGGCATTCCCGTCGAAAAAGTAGATGTAACCACCGATCTCGCAAAGGCGTATGGAATAATGAAAGCTTACCTAACATTGTATCCTGACACCGATGCGATCTTCACATTAGGACCTTTAGGTACTCAACCTGCTCTAAAGCTGATAGAAGATGAAGGATTAGTTGGTAAAGTGAAGGTAAGTGGTTGGGATCTGACACCAGGAATGGTAGAAGCTATAAAGAAAGGAGAACTGGTCTTTACGATCGAGCAGCAACAATACTTGCAGGGATATTTACCAATAGTATACTTATATCTGTACAATAAATATGGATTGATCCCTCATGGAACGGTGTTAACGGGTCCTTCCATAGTGGATAAGAGCAACGTTGCAGTGGTGGAAAAGACGGTTAAAGCAGGATATAGATGATATCTTTTCAGGGCTTCTCTAAGAGAAGCCCTGATTCGATGCTCATATTGTGGGAATGAAGAATAATACGACAACAAAAAGAAGGAGTTTTTATAAATATATCAGGTACAGCGAATTCGGAGCACTAATCGGTTTTTTAGCAATATTCATCTTTTTCTCAATATTTTCAAGAAAATTTCTAACCCTTTCGAATTTCGTAAACATCTTCACCATCTCTGCGGAACTTGGAATAGTTACTGTGGGAATAACATTTCTGATGATCGCAGGTGAGTTTGATCTATCCGTTGGTGCAGTATTCGCTGTTGTTCCTATGTTCTTGATACTTCTATCGGATATGGGAATTCCTATAATCTTTGCCTTTTTGTTATCCATGTTTATCGCTGCTCTTATTGGTTTTGGCAATGCAATGATAACCATAAAAGCTAAGATTCCATCGTTTATCACTACTCTTGGCATGCAGATGTTCTGGCGGGGAATCCTGTTGGCAGTAACCGGGGGGTTTCCATTATATTATAAAGGCAGCAAGGGGTTTATATACGCATTTGGAGGAAGAACGTTTGCAAACATTAGAATTTCAGGGATATGGTTTGTAGTAATAACGATCGTATTTTCGATAATTCTTACACGGACAAAATACGGAAACTGGGTATTTGCATCTGGTGGAAATCCGGGTGTTGCTAAGGCTCTGGGGGTGAACGCAGATAGAGTGAAATCAATAAATTTTATCGTATGTGCGGTATTGGCAGGGCTTGCAGGTATGGCAAGTTTAGGTAGATTCAAAATAGTCGATCCCACATTGGGAGTAGGAATGGAATTGGAGGCCATAGCAGCTGCCGTAATAGGTGGAACTTTCCTAAACGGGGGTTATGGAAGTATAATAGGAGCATTTATAGGAGCGTTTTTGATCGGTATGGTACGAGATGGCCTGATCCTGGCAGGTGCTCCTCCTTATTGGTACAGGGCTTTTATTGGGATAATTCTGATCGCCGCAGCTATCATTAATACGAAGATAAAAAAGGCGGTGGCTGGTTGATATGAAAGATATCCCCTTGGTGGAGATGAGAAACATAGTAAAGAGTTTTGGTAAAGTTCAAGCCCTAAGAGGGGTAGATTTTACTATAGGCAAAAATGAGATCGTGGGTCTATTAGGAGATAATGGCGCAGGTAAATCCACATTGATAAAGGTACTGGTTGGTTTATACAAACCGGATAGTGGGGAGATATATCTCGAAGGAAAGCGTGTTAGTTTTAATTCTCCCAAGGATGCCAGAGATGCTGGAATAGAGCCCGTTTATCAGGATCTCGCCTTAGCAAACCTGATGAGCATCTCACGAAATTTTTTCCTTGGGAGAGAGCCCACTATAAGCATTGGCCCATTTAAATTCCTCAATAGAAAAGAAATGGATAGGGTATCCAAAGAAGCATTAACAGATATAGGTGTTACTGTGAGAAGTGCAGAAGAAACGGTTTCGTTCCTCTCGGGTGGGGAAAGACAAGCGATAGCTATAGGTAGAGGTATACACTTTGGGGCAAAGCTTTTGATATTGGATGAGCCAACTGCTGCCCTTTCAGTTAAAGAGACTCGTAAAGTTTTGGAACTGATTCTGGAAGCTAAGAAAAGAGGGCTTTCTGTAATTTTCATAACTCACAACATCTATCATGTATATCAAGTAGCAGACAAATTTACCCTGTTAGAGCATGGCAGGAAAGTAGGAGATTTCGAGAAAAATACTGTTAAACCAGAAGATATTATAGATATAATCTCGAGAGAAGCTGTTAAATAATCTTATTACGAGGAGGATGGTATGAAAAAGGCCGATATTGGATTAATTGGTATGGAAGTTATGGGTAAGAGTTTGGCTTTGAATATAGAAAGCAAAGGTTACTCTGTTGCTGTATTCAACAGAACAGGGTCGAAGACAAAGGCCTTTGTTGAAGGGCCTGCTAAGGGAAAGAACATACTGCCAACTTATACCATAGAAGATTTCGTTAACGCATTGAAGTCCCCGAGAAGAATAATGTTGATGGTCAAGGCAGGTAAACCGGTGGATATATTCATTGAAAAACTCATACCCTTGTTGAATAAAGGAGACCTGATCATCGATGGGGGCAATTCATACTTCAAAGACACGATCAGAAGGAATAAAGAACTCGCTGAAAAGGGCATTTTCTACATTGGCACCGGAGTTTCTGGAGGAGAAGAAGGGGCTCTGAAAGGACCTGCATTGATGCCTGGTGGTCAACCAGAAGCCTATGCTCTTGTAGAAAAGTTATTTAAAGACATTGCTGCAAAGGCAGAAGATGGAATCCCTTGCGTCTCATATATCGGTCCTCATGGTGCCGGACACTTCGTGAAGATGGTCCACAATGGGATCGAATATGCAGATATGCAATTGATCGGAGAATGTGTTTGGGTCTTCAGAAACGCATTCGATATGAATCCAGAAGAAATAGCAAACATATTATCGAGATGGAATGAAAGAGACGACGTCCTCCGTTCTTACCTCATCGAGATCACTGCAGATGGCTTAAGAGAGAGGCACAAGGGGATAGATGAATATCTCGTCGATAGAATAGCGGATATTACGAGAATGAAGGGCACTGGCACATGGACAGTGCAAAGTGCATTGGAACTCCTGGTCCCCGTACCCACGATCGCGAGTGCCGTCTTTTCAAGAGAGATGTCACAGGATAAGGAATTGAGATTGAAGATGTCCGAAGTGTTGAAGAGCCCATCCAGAAAGTGTGAAGAAGATATGAATACCGTGATCGACATCGCTCACGATGCATTGTACGTTGCCAAGATCTCCGCTTATGCCCAGGGAATGGCTTTACTTCAGGCAGCATCAAAAGAGTATGACTTTAACCTTGATCTCGGGACCATTGCTCAAGGATGGCGGGCTGGTTGCATCATCAGGGCTCAATTCCTCGACGAGATCACCAAGGCCTATAAGGAAAATCCCCAGATACCCAATCTCCTATCGGCGAAGAGATTTGCTGAAGTGGTCAACAGAGATATCGAAAAACTGGCTCATTTCATCGATATAGCCCACGGTGTTGGGGTACCTGTACCGGCCATGGGGAGCGCATACGATTATATCGTGCAGCTATCAACCCCTGTAATGATTTCCGCTCAAGTATCAGCGGAACAAAGAGACTATTTCGGCTCTCACGGATACTTTAAGCTTAGGAGTCTGAGTGATCCGAGAGTATTAACCACAGTTGATGGAAAGATCAGGGAATTCCATACGGAATGGCAATTGCCGGGTCGACCTGAAAAAGAGATAAGATGAGGTAGTTTATGCCATTCGTAGAAGCACTCGAAAATGAATTGACAGATGATCAACTGAGTGAAATCGTAGAAGAAACTCTAAGGGATTTTAAAGAGATCAAAAGGGTCCTTTTGATCCATCCCGATTATACGAGAATAGACTTCACCGATAGGGTAGTACCTCTGATCTATCAGGACCTCAAGAATAAAGGTATGAAGGAAATATATTCCTTGAATGCCAGTGGCACCCATAGGAAGATGAGCGAAGAAGAGATACGTAGCAAGTTAGGGATCTCAAGTCAGGTCGAATTTACGAAACACTATAACCACGAATATGATGACCCGAATTGGCTTGTGACCATAGGGGAGATTTCCGCTTCTTTTGTAGCCGAAAAAACAAATGGGGAGCTGTCGGATCCCATTCCCATTACTATAAATAAACTACTCATCCAGGATTTTGACTTGATCGTCGCTCTCAGTGGAACTCTACCCCATGAGGCTTCTGGTTACGCCGGGGGATTAAAGGTGTTCATTCCAGGGGTCTCAGGGCCGGAAGTGATAGACCTGTTTCATTGGGCAGCGGTGCTGATCGGCATCCCAAAGATAATTGGAACAATTGAGAATCCTGCAAGGGATGTTATAAACGAAGGTTCTCGTTACATCTTCCAAATCATGAAAGCCCCCGTAGTTTCCTTTAACATGGTCTTCGAAGAAAAGGTCAAAGGTGTAGTTCCCAAAGGGCTTTACACAGGCGTTGGATTCGATGGATTTATCGATGCCTACAAAAGAGCAGCGAAAGCGAGCTCTCAAATACATGTCATTTATATCGACCAGCCCTTAGAGTATGCCGTGCAGGTCATCGATAGAAGTTACGATGAGGTCTGGACGGCAGGAAAGGGTTCATATAAGTTGCAAAGACCAGGGGTCATGAAGAATGGTGGTGAGATAATCATCTACGCCCCACACATCCGTTGCTTCCATTCGAAGGCAGATATGGATGCTGCCATAAGACGGATAGGATATCACTCTATGGGATATGTAAAGGAATTCCTGAGAAGACATACGAATTTCAGCAGGAATATAGCCGCACATGTTGTAAACGTAAGAGGTTATGGAAGATACGACCCATCGACTGGCGAAGAAGAATTTCCATTTAAAGTAACCCTTGCTTCAGGAATTTCAGAGGATACATGTAGAGAAGTTGGCTTAGGTTACAGAGATCCGAATTCTATACGTGAAGAAGACTTCACAGGTCCTGGGCGATTGTGGATACGAAAAGGAGGGAAATACCTATACGATAGAACTTCTCATACGAGTTGAAAGGAGGAGAGATGATGAAGAAAAATGCAGTAATCGCTCAATCCGGAGGACCAACCTCGGTTATAAATAGCAGTTTAAAAGGTGTTATCGATACCCTAACTTCTTCCGAAAGAGTAGATAGGATATATGGAGCGAAGATGGGCATTCTCGGGGTACTCAATGAGGAATTGGTTGACATATCCTCTCAGAGAGAGGAGCAGATAGCTTTGTTGGATCGGACTCCATCTGCTGGAGTAATTGGTAGCTGTAGATACAAGATAAGGAGTGAGGAAGATTTAGCTAGGATCGTAGAAGTCTTCAAAGAACATAACGTTGGTTATTTCTTTTACATAGGTGGAAATGATTCTATGGACACGGCTGATAAGGTAAACGATCTGGCGAAAGAGAAGGGATTGGATCTGCGATGCGCTGGCATACCGAAGACGATCGACAATGATCTCGGAGGTAACCTACAACCCGATGGAACATTTTCCATCTGCGATCACGATCCGGGATACGGAAGTGTGGCAAGGAATACTGCCATCAACGTGTTGGAAGCGAATGAAGAAAACAAAGCCAGTTATACGAGTGATCCTGTATTGGTGATCGGAGTTATGGGGAGGAAGATCGGTTTTATTCCAGCTGCGGCAAGATTGGCTGACCCAGAGAGAAAGATGCCCTTACTCATCATACTTCCCGAGGCATTATCGAAAGATAATGGGAGGGAGAATCTAGAGTTCATAGCTGAAGAGGTAAATAGAAGGCTAAAAGACTATGGTAGATGTATAGTCATCATTGGTGAAGGTGTACAAGTTGGAGATTTAGGAATCTTGCGCGACAGCTTTGGACATGAGCAGTTCAGTGCTTCTGAAAGAACAGTTGAGCAAGTACTCATCAATTATCTCAATGGTGTGGATAGGAAAGATAGTAAGGGCAGGGCACAGAGCAGACTAATAGTTAAAGGAATTGCCAGAGCCGAAAGGCCCGGAACACGTCAAAGACGAGAGAGTGCTTATGTATCGGAAGTCGATCGAAAGGAGGCGTATGAAGTAGGAGTGTGGGCAGCAAAATTTGCATTAAATGGGGAGAGTGGGTTTATGTCCACTACAGTTAGAATCCCGGGAAATACCTATAGAGTGAAATATGATAAAGTTCCTTTGAGTATCGTGGCAAATTCGGAAAGGGGTTTTCCAAAGGAGTGGATTGCTCCTAACAAAGTGGATGTAACCGACGCGTTTGTGGATTGGGCAATGCCGTTGATCGGTGGTCCACTTCCTGAGTTCGCAGAATTCAAGGAGACATTAGCTCCGAAGTTATGTGAGGGATATACACCGGCAGCGTATAGAGAGTAAGATGAGGAGCTTGAGAGGAGGGATAAATGTGGCTTTACCTCGGCTTACAGAAAAGCAGTTAAGAGAGGATCCAGAACAGCAACTGAGAAACTTCAAAAGGACGAAAGATTTTCTGGTTGCCATTGATACAGACGGCTGTATTACGGATAACATGAATGGGAAACAAATGTTGATCTTTCATCCACAATTCATGGAATTTTATAACCTTTGGGGCATCGAATCATATTTTAGAGAAGTGGCTGAGTATTATAATCTTTTTTCCGTAGATAGAGGTTGTAACAGATTTATCGCCATAAGGCTTACTCTCAGAGCACTCGGGGCAAGAGAAGATGTTAAGAAAATTCTCTCCGAAAAGCACATAGAATTACCAGATGTGGAATTTGTAGAGGATTATATTGCGTATGCACGAAAAAATGAATTGGGTTTAGGAAATCCAAGCTTGGAAAGATATATTAACGAAGAAAAGCCTACCTGTTTTCCACTATATAAACTCCTTGGATGGAGCGAGGCAGTAAATAGAACCTTTCCACACATATCTGCTAAAATCCCTCCCTTCCGAGGCGTCAAAAAATGTTTAGAGTTGATAGCTCGGCACGCAGATATCCTGATCGTCTCCAAAACCCCATATACCGATCTCGCAAATTATTGGGAAAACCAAGGTATAATCGATTACGTTCACATAATTGCCGGACAAGAAATGGGTTCAAAAGCACATCACATCGAAGTTGCCAAGAAAACGGGTGGTTATGAAGATGACCACGTGTTGATGATCGGAGATGGCAGAGGAGATCTGGAAGCCGTAAAGGAGAATAAAGGACTCTTTTATCCCACACCACCTGGTAAAGAGCAAGAAGCCTGGGATGAATTTCCAGATGCATTTGAACGATTCATTAAGGGAAAATATAAAGGAGAATTCGAGGAAAGACTTCTATCCGAATTCGATAAAGCCTTACTTCGTACGCCACCCTGGGAACAACCGGATTACGATCACGTAAAGGCATATAGAGAAAAGCAAGGATTAAGAAAAGCGCTTTATGAGAAGTTCAACCCGGGAGGAAGATTGCTTATCTTATAATGTGTACTCATTCTCGTATGCCGAGTCTTAATGGTAGGAGGCATATCTCGATGTACATTTGACAATTCTTATCCCCTTCGTGTATAATTGAAACGAATTGATTGACGTTTCGGAGAGGAATATCGATGATATCACCAGAAGAACGTAAGAAAAGAATACTTGAAATGCTTTCTATCGAGGATAAAGTGGAAGTTAACAAACTCGCCGATCTATTCAATACGAGTAGAGTTACTATAAGAAATGATTTACGTGAATTGGAGAGAGAAAAACCCTGGATAAAAAGGACATATGGAGGAGCAATCGTTCAGGGTCGAAGTAAAGTAGAAATGAATTTCACTCAAAAAGAAAGAAGGAATATAAAGGAAAAGCAATGTATAGCGAAGAAGGCGGTTGAATTCATCCATTCTGATGAGAGTATTGTTCTGGATTCGGGAACTACTACCCTTCAAATAGCAAAAGAGCTAAAAAAGCTTTCTTTCGAAAGACTTACGGTTGTTACCAATAATCTCCTCATAGCTGTTGAACTGGTAGATTTACCATTCGTCGAATTGATAGTTACTGGAGGTGTGAAGAGGGAAAACAGTTATTCCCTCATAGGGCCTCTTGCTGAAGCTACATTGAATGGGATACATGCAGACAAGGCTTTTCTTGGTACGGCTGGTTTCTCCAATACGGGAGAATTCATGACACCGAGCGTCCTAGAGGCCGAAACCAAGCAGAGAATAATGGCAACGTCGAATGAAAAGATCGTAGTCACGGATTCGACCAAGTTCGATAAGATTTCATTTGCCATATTTGCTAATGCCACTGAGATCGATTACGTGATAACGGATAGCGGGATAAAAGAAGAAATTAAACAACTTCTGGAAGAGAATGGTGTGATCGTTATAATCTGTGATAAGTAGAAAGAAAGGAGATGCTTTAGATGTTAGACGTCATTGGTAAGATCGAAAATAACGACATCATCGCGATCAGAATGAAAGATGGTGAAGATTTTTTAGACTCTTTAAAAGAAGTAATGGAAAGATACAGCGTTGGGTCAGGCATAATCGTAGGAGCGGTGGGTATGTTGAAGAATATAACTCTCGGATATTTCAATGGAAAGGAATATTCTAAGACAGAGATCGAGGAGCCATGTGAACTCGTTTCTACTCAAGGAAATATCGCTCATGATGAGGAAGGGAAACTCATAATCCATGTCCACGTTGCTCTGGCGAGAGAGAATAAAGCAATGTTAGGAGGGCATTTGATAAAGGGTACGGTGAATAATACAGTTGAGATGTTCATACTTAAATTGAATAATATAGCTCTTTTGAAAAAACCCCAGGAAACTAACATACCTCAACTTTTTCCCAGGAGGTAAGCATCGTGATAAAAGAAATTAAGAAGAATTTGCCAAGTGGTTACCGAATTTATAAACGTTCGATCCAAAAAACGGATAGAAGTACATTCGCGTTGGTAAGAACTCCTGAAGATGAAAAATACCTCTATTGTCTTGGCCAGCAGTACGATGGTTTTCAAGGCGGTAAGAGGATGAAGGAAGGGGTTCTTTATCCTCTGACTCCTAATAATGCCTTCATTTTGATCGAGATCTTCCCCTTTCTGAAGCCTAAGTCGCTTGGGATAAATAATCCTTCATTCGGCTTTGGAGATAGGCTTGGTGTAGCCACTCCAGGGCATGTCCGCGCAGTTAGCTCACATAATAACATAATACCTATCTTCGCTCAACAATCGATACGTGAGTTGGAGAGAACGAAGCGAACTCCCGAGGAAGTTATATCTTGTGCCGTATGGGGAGTATTTCAAGAGGGTTATAAAGATGGATTTGGTGCGGATGCTGACCACTTGAAAACCTTGAAAGATGTCGATAGAGTAGCACCTTATGGATTCACCATGTTTACGTGTGATCCGAGTGAATATGTCAATTCACAGGCTGCAGTGATGTCAAGGAAAGAGCTCAAAAAAGAATTCGATGTGATCAATGAACGTGAGAAGCTGGAAAAGCGATATGTGGATAGAGAATTCAAGGTAGGTTCCCTGAGGTTAAAATTCTCTGAGGAAGAATTAATGCGCGCAGCAGTAAAGTATTATAGAGCGATCAAGCATGCCGAAAATATGTATAGATATATCAAGTCTAGAGTAAAAGGAGAATTTGATTTCGAACTCTCAATAGATGAAACTGAAGAACCAACCACACCAAAGCAGCATTTGTTCATTATCAATGAACTGAGGGAAGCAGAAGTACACGTTACGAGTATAGCCCCACGATTTGTGGGAGACTTCCAAAAGGCAATAGATTACATCGGTGATCTCGATGAATTCGCACGACAGCTTGAGATACATGTGGAAATAGCACAAGCCTTTGGCCCTTACAAGATCAGCGTTCATTCTGGAAGTGACAAATTCAGTATCTATCCTCTGATCAAAGAGTACACTAAAGGGTTATTCCATGTTAAAACGGCTGGGACCAGTTATCTGGAGGCACTTCGTCTCATTTCGCGGATCGATCCCGAGTTCTTTTCACGTATTTTCCATTTTGCTCTCGAGAGATTCGAAGCGGATAGAAGAACTTATGCTATGACGACCGATCTATCGAATATCCCAGATATCGATAGATTACCCGTGAAGGAACTTCCAAAACTTCTGGAGCAAAATGATGCGCGTCAGGTCCTTCATGTTACTTACGGTTCGGTGTTAAATCAGAAAGATAGAGATGGAAATTATCTTTTTAAGGATAGACTTATGAGAATCTTAAACGACCATGAAGAAGAATATTATGAACTGTTGATACGACATTTTGCCAGACATCTCGATCCATTAAGCTAATGAGGAGGATAAAAAATGGGTATCTTACAGATGTTTAGTCTCGAAGGTAAGACAGCAGTGATCACTGGTGGAGCCGGTGTTTTGGGTTCTGAAATCGCTATAGGCCTTGGAAAAGCTGGAGCAGAATTAGCAATAGCAGATCTCGCATCTACAGACAAGATAATAGAAAGAGCCAGGCATGAGGGAATAAAGGCGAAAGGATATTTCATAGATGTAATGGACTTAAAGAAGATCGAGGAATGTGCACAAGAGATCGTAAAGGACTATGGAAAAGTGGATATTTTAGTCAATTGCGCTGGGGGAAACATGAAAGATGCAACTACGTCTAAAGAGTTAAGCTTCTTCGATCTTCCATTGGATGCCTTAAGAAAAGTAGTAGACTTGAATTTATTTGGAGGTGCTATCCTACCTGCTCAAGTGTTCGGAAAGATAATGGTGAAGAACGAAGATGGAGGTTCTATAATAAACATCTCCTCTATGAACGCATTTCGTCCCCTAACGAGAATCCCTGGCTATTCAGCCGCAAAGGCAGCTGTGAGTAACTTTACTCAATGGTTAGCCGTTCATTTTGCCCAAGAATACAATAAAAAACTGAGGGTAAATGCTATAGCACCTGGATTCTTCTCAACCGAGCAAAACAGATATCTATTGTGGGATGCAGAAGGAAAGCTGAGTGAAAGGGGTAAAACCATAATCGCTCATACACCTATGGGTAGATTCGGGGACCCACAAGAACTCATAGGTACATGTATCTGGCTTGCTTCTGATGCATCAGAATTCGTCACAGGGGTAGTGATCCCAATAGATGGAGGTTTTAACGCATTTTCTGGTGTCTAAATTTTATAGTGATCGTTTAGGTTTTATGATGAAGTATTCTGTTTGCTTAGACACATTCCTTGGGAGTAGAACATTGGAAGAGTTGTTAAGTGAAATGAGAGAAAAGACAGGGTTTGAATTCGTTGAGTTCTGGGATTGGAGAGATAAGGACTTGCAATTAATAAGGAACTCTGGGTTTAGAATATCGAATTTCAGCGGTAATCGTATAACAGATCCCTCTACCAGCCCATGGGAGAAATTTAAGGAAGAACTATCATCTGCCTTAGAGATCGCTAACGAGTTCGATGTTCCTTATCTTATGCTCTTATCCGATGTCCTTAATGTAGATGGTTCTGTATCTTCATCAGATTTATCTAAAGAAAGGCGATTAATAAACATTTATGAGAACCTTCTTAAAGCAGTCGAAATGGCGAAAAGTAGGAAGGTCGTATTACTCGTAGAGATGTTGAATTCCGTAAAGGATCATAGAGGGTACACCCTCGATTCGTGGGACACGACAAAAGATATAG
>WFSK01000025.1 GCA_015486095.1 Thermotogae bacterium | reverse complement strand
TCTCTGCAACAGTTCTTCTGTATCTCTTTAAAAAGTATCCCGATGCAAACAGAAATGAAATAATTGCTCTTTCAGGATTGGACCCGGTAAAGAAGCAATCAGGCACTTCAGTAAACAGAAGAACAAGGATGAGCAGGACTGGAGACCCAATGCTTAGAAAGATCCTATACTTATCCTGTATGAACAGCATCCAACATAATGACAGGATAAGGATGTTCTATAAACACCTTGTAAATGATAACCATAAGAAACCCAAAGTTGCATTGGTAGCCTGTATGAGAAAACTCCTTCTCATAGCCCATCAGATATACCTGAATAAATCACATTACAAAAGACAAAACGAAGGATAAAAATCTATGTTTTCCTCTTGACAAAGATCGTAGTATCTTGAGTGTGTGATCTACGAAGGGTGTTGACAGACATAAGGAACCTCTCAAATTTTGTGGCGGAAAACTGTGGATGTCTTCGAGAGGTCTAAGTTTCCATCCTCGATATCTTAAACGTAGCGATGAGGATGGCAATTGCACCTATGATGAGCAGCGTGATGACGTGCTGCAAGGTGCTTGCGTTGTTAAATGCGACGAAGATCCTGTTTGCATAAAAGCTGATGGATATCTTCTTTACGCCACCAGAGAGCTTCGATAGAGTAGCTTCCCATACGAAGCAGTAGATCATCACTATCATGAGTGCCCTTTTGAAAAACAGGGATATCGCCATCCAGATCGAGATATAGGCGAATGAGGATGCGATAGAGAGTGTGCCTATTTTCATAAGATCCTGAAGATTCAGAGATATCTCCTTGCCGGAGTTAGCGAGCAGGCCGGTAAACAGAATGATCGGAATGAGTATTGTCAATGCGATCACCAGGAAGGTAATGGGTAGCCACCTCCGCGAATGAGGGACGGTAAATAGATACGATATCGTCCCCGTGTCTATCTCGCTCCTGATGATGCCCACGATGAATATGGCAGTGGATACAGGGATTATTATCGATATGAACATGTTCGTCATCAGAGTTCTTTCGAATCTCTCTATCTTGTAGAGGGGAAGATTTGCATTGTAGAACAGATAGATCGCCTTTACCATTGGGGTTATGGAGAAGAGTGTGATAACGAGAAACATCTTTTTGAAAGAAAAGGCGCGTTTGAATAACAGCGAAAAATACGTACTCATCTTCTTCTATCACCTACCAGATAATCGAATACGGATTGAATATCTTCGTCCAGGATCTTCAATTCTTCGATATTTATGGACAGCTCTACGGCTACCCTGGGGAGTATCCTGAAGAACTCATCTGAACTATTTTGAACTACCATAGAAGACGAATCTTTCGACAACTCCACCCCCTGAATGGTCTTCGTTTCGAGTAGACGTGCGGCGAATAGTTCTCTGTTGCCATCACAGGATATGTGTACGTGGTATGGAACGCTGCGGATCAGCCGTCTGATATCCTTTATTCCTCCCGTTGCTACCACCTTTCCCTTGTTGATCACCACGATGCTGGAGGTGACCTTCTCTATCTCCGCGAGTATGTGTGAAGAGACGAGGATGATCTTCCCCATCTTTGCCATCTCTTTCATCAGGTTCATCGTGGCGTTGCGCTGCACGGGATCCATACCGTTTAAGGGCTCATCCAGGATCAGGACATCCGGGTCGTGGACTATTGCCTGAGCGAACTTCAATCTCTGTCTCATCCCTTTGCTGTATCCCTTTATCTTTCTGCTCATAACATCCGTTAGTCCAACTGTTTTCATCGCTTCAAGTGTGGCTTTATCAGGTGATGGTACATCGTGCATCTTTGCGATATATCTAACGAATTCGTACCCCGTCAGGTCATCGTACAGCATATCGTTTTCCGATAAAAAACCGATATGTTTGTAAATCCTCTTGTTACCCCATATCCTTTCACCGTTCAATCTCACTTCGCCCTTATTCGGCCTTAACAGACCCACGATCAGTTTTAGAGTCGTGGTCTTCCCCGCCCCATTTGGTCCTAACAGGCCTGTTATCCTTCCCTTCTCGATCCTGAAGGAAACGTTGTTCAACGCCATTATATCACCGTACCATTTGGAGACACTCGTAAACTCTATCATCTCTCCACCTTCGAGTATCTGTAGAATAATATACCGGTAAAAAGTGCGATGCTCGATGATATAACCAGAGAGATGGCGCCGATCCCAAAGGAATAATCCACCTTTTTAAGAAATACATAGGAGTTGAATGAATTCATCAGATCTATTGGGGAAAAGAGGCGGAAGAGGTCGTTCTTCAGAGCACTTCCAAGCATCTGCATTATCGCCGTTAAGACGAATGGAGTGGATATTGCGATTCCTACGGCCATATGGCGTTCTTTTATAAAAGAGGCTATCACGAGAGAGATGGAAGAGAAGAAGGCAGTTTCCACTGTCCCGCATAGGAATATGGCTCCGAACTGTTGGAGATGCGATAAGAAATACTTCAGGGGAGTATAAGACCTCAATACGAAGCCCAAAAAGAGTATCAGGGGAGGACCTATCGTAGTTATTGAAAGAACGAATGCCATTGCTCCGATCTTCCCCAGCAGATACTCGTATCTGCTCAACGAACGAGAGAAATACAGAGCGGTGGTATGAAACTTCCTATCGTCACATAATAACAAAGCAGAACTCGCTCCCGAAAGTATTATCACGACTGCGGAGATATCGATCATCAATCCTAACATACTTCTCTGTATTTGCATCTGCCTCATCATCAACGGAGGTGCCAAAAAGAGTATGCCGATCATGATGACGGCGGGTACGTACGTTATCAGGAGTGAGAGTATGATCAAGATCTTGTTCTTGAACGGTTGCTTTACACCGAGGATCTGCCTTACACCAACGCGTGAGATCTCGTAAATAGATTGTAAAGGACCGTTGAAGCTGCCTCTGTACGGAGTGTACTTTTCCTCATATACTCTCGCCTTTTCACCTGCCATCTTTTCCCTCCAAGATATTTATAACAGAATCTTCCACCGTCTTCTTTACCTTCTCGAGACGATAGATCTTCGAATCCGTCTTCGCGGCGATCTCCATTATGGTGAGAGAAGATATCTCTTTTGATGATATCAAAAGTGTCGAATCCCTCCGCTCAACGCTAAAACCATTCCTTATCAGCTCTTCCACGAAATCTTCGCTTTCCTCTTCCGTACGCACGATGTATGAATCCTCTTCCACGCTCTTCAGGTCGGAAGTCTTTCCCTCATACACCAATTTGCCTCTGTTTATCACTACTATCTCATCGCATAAAGCTTCCACATCCGATAATATATGGGTGGACAACAATATGTTCATCCCATACCTCTCGTAAAGGATGTGGATGAGTTCTAACATCTCTGTCCTCGAGGTGGGGTCCAACCCGGATGTGGGCTCATCGAGAAATACTACACGGGGATTGTGTATGACGGCTTGCGCCAATTTTATCTTCTGCTTGGTTCCAGCGGACAATTGAGATATATACCTGTACCTTTCTTCCCCCACGTTCAATATGTTCAAGAGGTCGTGTGCCTTCTCTCTCGCTATCTCCCTTGGCATGCCAGATACTGTTCCCATATGAATGACGAAATCTACACCCATGAAATTCGGATTCAGTCCTTCATATTCAGGCATATACCCTATCATCCTCTTCTCGGAGAGGGTCAGATGCGATGAAGGTTTGCCGAAGAGCAAGACCTCACCCGAATCATACGGAAGTATACCTAAGAGGATCTTGATCATGGTGGTTTTACCGGCACCGTTTGGACCTAGTAGCCCCGTTATCCTTCCCTTCATCTTGACGGATAGAGAATCAAGGGCAGTAACGCTCCCATATTTCTTAACGACGTTCTTGAATTCTATTAAATCTTCCTCTCGCATCTCTTTCAAATATATCAACTCCAGACGAATCTATCGCCACGAGGAGTGGAAAATCGTGGCACTTTATCCTGTAAATCGCCTCTGTTCCAAGGTCTTCGAACGCCAGAATCTCCATTTCATCGATCCTCCTCGACATCGCCGCAGCGCAACCACTCGGTGTTACGAAGTATATCTTACCATATCTTTTACAGAGTTCCGCAGCCTCGTTCGTTCTCTTCCCCTTGCCAACGGTGGCGATGACACCGAGTTCATAAAGCATCTCTAAATAACCATCCATCCGTACGCTCGTGGTAGGACCTATGGCACCAACGTTCCTCCCTTTAGGCACCTTTGCAGGTCCGGCGTAGAACACGATGCCGTTGGATAATGA
>WFSK01000024.1 GCA_015486095.1 Thermotogae bacterium | reverse complement strand
TCTTTTCAAGAGATCTTCCATAACTTTGCTGTATCTGTTGTACAGCGTACCTCCTTTCACTAGAACTTTTATAACCTATATCTTATATCTTTCCTTCTCTTCTTAATCTCATTTGTGTTCTAAATATGTATCTTACTATTTCATCTTGGATCTCTGATTCTATATCCAGAAACTGAGCTGCGTATATCAAAAGATTATCCGCTCTGTTTTTTTCTATCCTCCGAACGATCTTGGTGAGCTGTTCTTTGAGTTCTAAATCTTCCTCAAATTCTAGATCTACCAGGATTATCTCCGAGTCCAATAGGTGTTCTTCTGTTAAAAAAGACATACCTCCTGCGCTCACATCTATGGTTTTAAAGGAATGCCAGAATTCCGCTGTAGATCTCTTGTATTTGCCTTCTAATGTGATCTTCAGTCTGACGAAATTTCGCCTTTGAATTCTTCTCACATAATTGGGAGTCTTAACGAATAGAACGTAAAATCCTTCTTCATCTTTTCCTTTTTCTATGACTAATCCGTCGAATTCATAAAGATTCTGTCCTTCAGACGCCTTTATATGCATACGAGTTCCTTTTGGAATAGGAACGAATATACCTTTAACGGATGGCATGCCGATCTTCATGATCGAATTCTCCGGATATACATCGTTCACGATACTCTTATAATTCCCACTTATCTCCGGTTCTGCATCTACTGTTATATCTAATCTCATTCCCGGCTTTATAGCTCTACTTATCTCTATTCTTTCGAAGTAGACCACGGCTATAGATTCACACTCTCTAATTTGAGATTAACGAATTTCTGTATCGCATCCTTAGTAGTTTCGTTCATACTTTCAAATTTTAACCCATAAGAATATTTATCTATATGAGGATCTTTCCTTCCTATCCAGACAACGACAGCAGAGAGCGCGTTTATTTCGGTTATGGGTTTCAAGGAGAAGGATAACATAATTCTATCGCCTTTCGTAAGGCCTTCTTCACTCAGGATCCCCACTCCTATGGTACTCACATCGAGGGTTATACCTTTGATCGTCCTACCCTTTTCCGTGAGTAACATTATTCGTGTTAGATAAGGTATTCTCGTTGCTCGCCTTCTTTGAATTCTTATCAGCTTTGGTGGTAATTTTAAGATCAAATTCACGTTCTTGGGTTCCTTCGATACATCGATCAAATCGGCATCGAAGTTAAACATCCCTTCGATCGTCGGGATCATTATTGAAAGCCTTTGTCCTTTATTGACTTTAAAGGTAGAGGGGGAAGAAACGATCAACATCGAATTCTTTATATTTATGTTTTCTATGCGCCCACACATCGTATCGTTATCCCCATTATCCTTGATGATCAAGGTTTTTCCAATCCTTAAGATCCCTTTTGCCATATTTAACCCTTCCTTATGATACCAAGAAATCTTAACAATCGCTCAGGAAGAGAGCCCTTTTTCGAGACCACGCCTCGATCACCCGTTAAAAGATCGGATACGATCTTGTCTATCGAGAGAAGGGCCAATGAGCGATTTTTCGTAAGCGCTAAAGGTTGTTGGTCCTTTATACTCTTTGGGATCATCTTGTCTTCCCGGATAAAATAACAACCGTCTATATTCACGTCTAAAAAACGTTTTATCGCTATCCTTAAACGATCCAATATCTTTCTCCCTTCGGCTACATTTTCAACGCGATTCAAGATCAGGTAGATACGTGAGGTTATGCTATGGAGTTTCATCACTTTTATAAGAGTATATGCGTCCGTGATCGAGGTTGGTTCCATCGTTAAGATAACATAAACTCTATCCGCAAATTGAAGGAAATCCACAACGTTTTTCGATATTCCTGCTCCTGTATCTATGACCACATAATCATTTTTGAATGATATCTTCGACAATTCTCCGAGGATATATTCTCTCATCTCTTTAGTCATGTCCACGGCTTCTGCTACTCCATTTCCCCCGCTAAGCAGTTCTAATCCATATTCTGTTTTAAGGGTTATTTCTTCAAGACTTCTTTCTCCTTTGATGAGATCGATTACAGAGTACGTCGGCACTACTCCTAACATGATCTCAACGTTAGCAAGCCCTATATCTGCATCTAATAGAAGAACTTTTTTCCCCATCTTAACTAATTCCAGTGAGAAGTTGGTCGCCACCACGGATTTTCCAACTCCTCCCTTACCACTGGAGAAAACAACGATCTCTGTATTTCTCATCATCGCTTCTCGAAGGCCTTTGGCCTGATCAATTCGTGGGTTAATATCCATCATTTCGCCTCCATATGTTCCTTTGGCCCGTAAATTATTAAATGAGATAACTTATTTACTTCCGCGACTTCTATATCATCGGGAACATTTTGGCCAGTTGTTACGTAAGCCAGAGATTTATCGAACTCATATACGGTGTTGAGGATATTTCCAAAAGTTGTAGTTTCATCTAATTTAGTGAAGATCAACTTACTCTCTCCCAATACTGAAAACTTCTTCACTATATCCTTTATATCAGAATATTTGGTCGTTGCGCTTAGGAGTAGATATATCTCATCGGGTTTACATATATCTACGTAAACTCTCAGTTCTGACATGTGCATAGAATTTCTTTGGCTTCTTCCAGCCGTATCTATCAATATGAGGTCTTCTCCCCTCATCGCTTCTAAGGATTCCTCCAATTCCTTGGGTGTATAAGCTACATTCATAGGAATACCCAATATGTTGGAATAAGTTCTGAGTTGATCGACGGCAGCGATTCTATACGTATCTATGGTTATTATGCCCACTTTCTTCTTTCTATGAAGGTAATAATCCGCAGCCAATTTCGCAATGGTGGTAGTTTTTCCGACACCAGTTGCTCCAACGAAGATCACCACAGTTGGAGAGTTTTCCTTCAAGCTTATCGGTCCGGTAACCTTGAAGAAGGCTGATAGATAGTCTAAAGTCTTTCCATTCAAAGTTTCCAGATCACTTAGCTCAGAGGGATCTACCGTTAAGCTTACTCTATCTATTATCCTTTCGATGATCTCCTCTTTTATTCCTTGTTCGATCAATCTATTCCTTACATCTCTTATCTTGCCAGTGAGTTTGCTTTCATCGACAGATTTCATATACAATCTCGATTTCATGTCAGTCAATATCTTCTTTATATCGTTTAGCTCTCGTCTCAACTCTTCTCTATCATCTCTATTACTACCTCTATCGGTATTCGTTTTGTGTACATCTCTTCCTCTCTTTGAAACGATTTGCTGAAGATCATAGATGTTGAGCTTGTGTTCTTTGCTTTCCGCTGGCTTCGTCTTTGTAAGCGTGCTACTCTCTTCCCTTTTCCCCTTCTCGTCTACTGTGGCGGCTACCTCCAGATATTTTTTACCGAATAATCCCATAAATCCTCCCTTTCGCACATAACGTGTATACAGGATCACGGCATTTTCCCCGAGATCATGCTTCACTCGCACCAATGCCTCTTTCATATCTCTTACAACGTATTTCTTGAATTTCATAGACTCACCACACTTGAGGTTACGACTTCGACTTCTTCTGCTACCTCAGCATAAGACATGATGGGAACCATATATAGTGGTTTTTCTGTCAATCTTCTCAAATATCTTCTCAATGATGAAGAACATAACAATACCGGTTGGTACCCACCTCTTATCGTCTCTTCCACACTCTTACTTATATTATCTATCAGCTTTTGAGCCACTTCAGGGTTTATATTCAGGAAACGCTGTTCTTCTTCACCTGTTATCGCATCGGTCAACTGCTTTTCCAGAGCAGGGTCCAATGTTATAACATGGAGTTTCCCATCATCCGATTTGTACATATTCGTTATCAATCGCTTCATCTTTTGCCTTATCTTTTCTGTTAGCAGATCGAGGTCGGTGGTTTTACGTCCGTAATCTGCTAAGACCTCAAATATAGTAGGCAGATTTCTTATGGGTATCGCTTCTTTTAGGAGATTCTGTAATATCTTTTGTACATCCGGTATCTTAAGAATATCGGGAATCACTTCGTTCACAAGGCTCTCATACTTCTCCTTTAATCCATTTATCAACATCTCCGTTTCATTTCTCCCGAGAAATTCATAGGAATAACGCTTTATCACCTCGGTAAGGTGCGTAGCAAATACACTGGGAGGATCGACAACGGTGTATCCCGCGAGTTCTGCTGCTTCTCTATCTTCCTCAGTTATCCACAGCGCCTCGAGTCCAAAGGCAGGCTCCTTTGTGGGGATCCCCTCCACCTTCTTCGTTGCTGTCCCTGGATTCATAGCCAAAAATCTGTCCACCATTAATTCATATCTCGCTACTTCAGCTCCCTTTAACTTGAAAACATATTCGTTGGGTTTAAGGAGCATGCTATCCCTCACCCTTATCGGTGAGACAACCAATCCCAGTTCTAAGGCTATCTGACGTCTGATCATGGTTATTCTATCTAAGAGATCTCCTCCCTGCTGAGGATCAGCTAAAGGTATGAGGCCGTATCCTATCTCTACCTCGAATATATCCGTTTGTATTATATCAGAAACTTCCTCTGGTGTTGAGATCATGGGGGCAGCAGGAGTAGGAGGACCACCTGCTTTTTCCGGACCTGCAGGGGCTTCAGCTAACCTCCGTCTCCTTTGTATAGACAGTGCAAGAAATATAGTGGCGATACCTATCAGTGAACTCGATACCACTGGAATGGGAGTGAAGATCCCCAAGAATAGAATGGAGATTCCGGTTAGGATCAAGGCTCTTGGTTGGGATGACAGTTGTTCCGTAACATCCCTTCCTAAATTGGACTCAGATGCTGCTCTTGACACTACAAAACCCGTAGCAGTAGAGACCAAAAGGGCAGGTATCTGTGTTACCAAACCATCCCCTACCGTTAATAACGTATAAGTCTTTGCGGCATCAGAGAAGGACAGATGTTGCATCATAACTCCTATTATCAAGCCACCCAATATATTTATGAAGACTATTATTATGGAAGCTATGGCATCTCCTCTGACGAATTTAGAAGCACCATCCATAGCACCATAAAAATCAGCCTCTCGTCTGATCATCATCCTCCTATTACGTGCTTCTTGTTCCGTTATGATACCCGCGTTGTAATCAGCATCCACACTCATCTGTTTACCAGGCATTGCATCTAACGTAAATCTCGCAGCGACCTCCGCTATCCTTTCTGCTCCTCTCGTTATCACTATGTACTGAATGATTATCAGGATAAGGAATATTATC
>WFSK01000023.1 GCA_015486095.1 Thermotogae bacterium | reverse complement strand
TCGTGAGATAGACGACAGTCTCAGGCGATTAAAAACCGATCATATAGACCTTTATCAGATCCATTGGCCCGATCCCGAAACTCCTTTAGAAGAAACGGCCGAGGCCCTTCAACGGATCCTCGAGCAAGGGAAGGCAAGACACATAGGTGTTTCGAACTTCGATATAGAGCAAATGGAAGAGATATCGAAGTACATCCCCATAGTTTCTCTACAGGTTTCATACAGCATGTTGAACAGATACATCGAAAGAAAGATATTCGATTACGTGCGAGAACATGACATAGGGATAATCCCATACAGCCCTCTTGAGCGAGGTTTACTCACGGGAGCGATATCTAAAGATTACGTGGTGGGAGAAAACGATGCCAGGAGGTACGATAGAAATTTTACGGATAGAGAAAGATTTCGGAGAAATATCGAGAGGGTAGAAAAGTTGAAGAAAGTATCTGCAAGATTGGGTATCTCGCTCTCGCAATTGGCTATCGCTTGGTTACTTTATCACCCTGAGGTTCGAGTCGTTATAGCGGGTTCTGCTAATCCAGAGCACGTGAAACAAAACATCTCAGCAGCTGAAGTAGAACTGGACACGGATGTATTTGCCGAGATAAACGATATCTTATCCGACGAAGAGCTTTTTGAAAATTTATATCCTACGAGACCTGCGCAATAGAAGAGGCGATCCCCGTGCATGAGAGATCTAAGATCCAGCTCATAGGCCATTCGCATATCGATGCAGTTTGGCTTTGGGATAAGGAAGAAACGAAGAGAGTCTGCAAGGATACATTCGAAAAGATACTCGACATCTTGGATAAGAGAGACGATTTCTACTTCGCTCAAAGTAGCGCTCAGTTTTACGAATGGATGGAGGAAGAAGCGCCCGAGTTGTTTGAGAGGATAAGGCAACACGTCGAAAATGGAAAGTGGGAAATCGTGGGAGGAATGTGGGTTGAGTCCGACTGCAATCTGCCTTCGGGTGAATCGTTGGTGAGACAACTGTTGTATGGCAAGCGATATTTCAAGCGAAGATTTGGAGTCGAGGTGAGAGTGGGCTGGCTTCCGGATAGCTTCGGCTTTTGCTGGACATTGCCTCAGATCCTTAAGAAATCTGGTATAGATTATTTTTTAACCTCAAAACTCAACTGGGAGACCACGTTGAAATTTCCATATTCTCTGTTCTGGTGGAAGGCTCCGGACGGTTCACAGATCCTGTCCTGTGAAACTCCTGGGGGCTACAACAATACGGATGCAAGTAGCGTCTACTGGCAATTCGTAAGCTGGAAAAATGAGGATATTCCCGCCATACTCCTTCCTTATGGGAAAGGTGACCACGGTGGAGGCATTACGGAAGATATGATAGATGATGTCTTGAAGGATCGTAACAGATCTATAGAAGTGTTCTTCAAGCCAAGTTTGGATTATTTTACCGGTGTAGAGAAGGAATATGGAGGTCATCTCCCTATCCACGACGATGAATTGTATCTGAAAACCCACAGGGGAACTTATACCACGCAGGGAAAGGCCAAATGGAATAACAGAAAGGCAGAAGTTTTGATGGATATAGCCGAAAGGTTTTCTATATTAGCATATCCGTTTGGATTTTCCTATCCTGCCGATGAGATGAACATGGCATGGAAAAAGTTGCTCTTCGATCAGTTTCACGATGCGCTCGCCGGCTCATCTATAAAAAAGGTCTACGAAGATGAAAGTGAAGATTACAACTTCATATTCAAAACTTCGAACTCCGCTATTTCTCAGGCATTGAGGGTGATCGCATCGAATGTGAACACAACGGGTGATGGAAGATCCATATTGATTTTCAATCCCTTATCGTGGATGAGAACGGATGTGGTGAGAATTCCTCTTGAATCGATAGGTATTCGCTACTTTAAGGTATTGTCCGGTGATGGGGAATCTGTACCCTATCAGTACGTATCCGAAGATGGTAAAGAATACGTCTTATTCGTAGCGAAAGATATTCCAAGTCTTGGTTACAAAGAGTACAGAATAATCGAAACTCCTGAATCGAATGTCTTTCATACTTCCCTAAGGGTCTCTTCCACTATCCTGGAAAGTGATCTTTTCAGGGTCGAGATCTCACAGGATACTGGTATTTTAACGCAGATCTACGACAAGGTAGCTCATAAGGAGATCTTAGCGGAGCGAGGTGGCAACATCTTTCATATATATCAAGATGAAACACCAGATGAGAGTGCCTGGAACATATGGCTTGGCAGATTGGAGGAATTAAATGCTCCAGAATCGGTAAGGGTGGTGGAAACCGGTCCGGTTAGAATATCCATTGAAATAACGTACAGATACAAACAGAGTGAAAGGAAGGACAGTGTTTTTAAGGTCACAGTCTCTTTATATGAAGGATTTCCGAGGATCGATTTCGATCTTCATATCGATTGGAACGCCAAACATAGGTTCTCTAAGGTTGGATTTGATCTCAACGGCAAAGCGGAATTCATAACATATGAGATCCCTTATGGGAGCATAGCGAGGAGAAGACCGGATTCAAATGAAGCCGATCCAGGTGAAAGGGTGAAATGGGAGGTATCCGCTCAAAAATGGATAGATTATCCCTTAGGTGATGATTATGGGGTGGGACTCCTGAATGATTCGAAGTACGGTTTCGATGTCAAAGATAGCCTGATCAGGATGTCGCTTGTAAGGAGTGCAGACTATCCAAATCCTCGTTTGATGGGTTTGGAAGATGTGAGGCCATCTTTAACCGATCAAGGTGTTCACAGAGTGAAGTATGCACTATGTCCTCATAGAGGTGATTGGCGATCGGCAGAGATCCCCAAAAGAGGCTTTGAATTCAACTATCCTTTATTTGCTGAGGTTGTAGAAGGTGTGCAAACCGGACGATTACCGAAAGAAAGGTCATTTTTGAGTGTAGAGGGAGAGGGTGTTCTGATCGGAGCGATCAAAAAGGCTGAGGATAACGATGGCGTAGTGATAAGACTGTACGAAACGAATGGCCGGGATGTATCTGCGCGATTGACATTTAAAATGCCGTTGAAGGCAGCCTGGGAAACGAACTTGATGGAGAACAAGATCGGGGATATTCCAATCGAATCCCGAAAGACAATCCCTGTAAAAATGGGAAAGTATGAGATAAAGACCTTGCTTATCTTTCCCGATCTCGAACATCATCTCTGAAGGAAAGTGATGGCGATGCGATTGAAAAAGGTAAAAGTAATAAAGAAAGATGGTAGATTTGTTTATTATTACTATGAAGAGGAAAAAGGAGGTAGAGATGCAGGAACTGCGTCTGAACCCGATGACGGGAGAATGGGTGATGATATCATCCGAACGTCAAAAGAGACCGATTCTTCCAAGACCTGATGCATGTCCTTTGTGTCCGGGTGTACTCGAGTTGGAGAGAGATTACGATTTAGCCGTCTTCGAAAATAGATTTCCTGCGCTCGTTCGAGAGCCTGCAAGACCCTCTGAATCTGGCTCACCTTTATTTAAGAGTAAGCCATCAAAGGGTATATGTGAGGTAGTCATGTACACCTCGATACACGATTCATCACTCTCGAGGATGCCTTTATCACAGATAGAGAAATTGGTGTACGTTTGGGCGGACAGATATGAAGAACTCTCGCAATATCCCTACGTTAAATACGTGTTCATATTCGAGAACAGAGGAAAAGAAGTCGGAGCCACCCTTTCTCATCCTCATGGACAGATATATGCGTTTCCCTTTATACCCATAAGGGTGAATCTCAAACTGGAGAACATGAAAAGATATTACTTAGACAACGATGCTTGCTTGCTCTGTGATATCGCCAAGGAGGAGATACGATTGGATAAAAGGCTCGTTTATCGTAACGATTTCTTCATAGCAAT